>CAWUNT010000233.1:0-4196 GCA_963923405.1 uncultured bacterium
AAGCTGTCCTACCGCGCCGATCTTCTTTCAGATCGCGCGCTGGCAGAACGTTACACCCAGGTCGCGTCCACAGTCTCGATCCGTGATGTCCGGCTCGTGGACCTCGTCCTGCCAGACGGCCAGAGGCTTGGTGACGTCATGGGGAATGGCATTCAGCTGGAGAATATCCGCATCCCTGACTCAAAAGGGAAGGAAATGTCCTTGAAGGTCGGTGACCTCAAGATCGGCGATCTCGACATGGGTTCCGACGCGCAGGCGGCCTTGGCGAGCCTTAAAATCGGGGACCTCAAGATCGGTGACTTGAAGATCGGGGATCTCAAAGTGGGTGATCTCAAGATAGGCGACTTGAAGGTGGGTGACCTGAAGTCTGGAGACCTCAAGACCGGTGATCTGAAAATTGGTGATCTCAAGATCGGTGACTTGAAATCAGGTGACCTGAAGACGGGCGACTTGAAGATTGGTGATTTGAAGTACGGTGACTTGAAAGTCTCGGATTTGAAGACTGGTGATTTGAAGAACGATCTTGGCTCCGAGTCTGGCGTCCTGGATGCTCCGGGCGTATCGAAGACCGCCATGGTCGAGCTTCTGAAGACCGCGGGCCTTGCTTTTCCCTTGGTGTTTTTCGAGTCGTGCGACAGCGACCTTGGCGCCGACCTGACTCATGACCTTCTTTTTGGCTCCTACGAATGGAACGGATCCTCGGGCGTCGCATCGGTATATTTCTCGGATCGCCAGGGATTGCGGTACGAGACGGTCAATTACGGTACGATTTCCTTCAAGAACCACTTCTCGGAATCCCTCAAGAGCATGCTGGACGCGGAGCGTTCACGCTGAGAACAAGGGACTCGCATTCACGTCCGCTCGCGGACGGGTGACAACCAGGGCAGTCCGGTCATCTGACTGGACTGTTTCTTTTCCTGCGTCGACCATGACCTTGTAAAGGAAGTCGGCTTCGGGCGGCGGATCAACTCCGAGCTTGTCGAGGCATTTTTTTGTCGCGCGGCTCCCGTCGATACATCCGTCTGTGAATGTCGCGATGAAATCCCCAGGATCGAGCCTTATTTCCATCCGGCAGAGACGGACGGTCTCCTGTGTTCCAACCTGTTGAGAAGCAAGTGGCAGGTATTTTGCCCGTGTGTGGGATGGCTGGCGTCCGGCAGTTGTGATCCAACCCGGGGTCCCGCAATTGAAAAGAATGATTTTACCGGACTCTGGCGCTGCGCCAATCTCAGTCACACTCATGGTGGACATGACTCTTCCCCCGAACAACTTGAAGAGATGGCGATTCAGGGCTTCAATGGTGGCCTCGACGCTGTCGTTGGCCTCGCGGTGGCGCGCGAGGGCACTGATGATGGCGGCGACGGCGAGAGCTGCCTGGGGGCCTTTGCCTGTGACATCACCGACAAAGAGTCGTGTTGCCCCATCCGGGGTCTCCCAGACGTAATACCAGTCGCCTGCCATGGTCTGGGCACTTTCGAAATAAAATTGATAAAGGATATCGGAAGAATTCCCTTTTTTCTGTGCCGGCAACAGCATGTTCTGCACGGACCGGGCGAGCTCCAGACGGTTTTCCATGTCCTTCAGGTCGCGCTCGATTCGTAGTTTCGCGTTTGCCGTGTTCCCGTAGTCAAAGGCCGTGATCGATGCCAGTGCCGCGAAAAGCACAAGATCAAAAGCATAGGTCCATGGGAACCCGCTGAAATTCATGTCGAGGATGTCTGCCAGCAAGCGGCGGTTCTCGAGAAACATCGGGGCAAGAGCGACGACAAAAAGCGCGAAGAGGATCTTCGCGGTGATGATTCGCGCCGGGCTCTTCTTGCTTCGCTGGAGGTATTCGATTGTAGTCCATGACGCATACAGTCCATAAAATACCGCCATCGTCCGCCCCGCGATGGTCAGCGCGAAAATCAAATTTACGGTCCATTTGGCCGGTAATGCCAGCCAGGCCACAGAAATGAGCACAGCCTGGATCACCATCGCGCTCCTGAACACGCGGAAAAATCCTGGAGTCTTCATGCGGAAAAAATCGTGTATGAACAAAATAAGAAGGAATTCCGTGAAGGACTGCGCGATCGCCGCGAGGATTCCGCGGTTCACGCCCCAGGACTCGATCCATTCCGCGTATCCCGATTCAAGGTGGATGCCGATCGACGAAACGAGAATGTAAAGGATGAAGGAGAACAGTTCCCGGTTTTGGGCCAGGAACACATAAAGGAAAGCGAAAATGAAGCAGAAAGTAAGTCGTGGGAGAAGGAACCAGAGAAAGTAAGTGGTCTTCAACTCATGGGACTTGAACGCGGTCGCCTTCAGGGTTGACCGGTCACCAATGAGCAAATCCTTGCGATTGGCAACGCCCTGATAAGGAAGGTTGCCCGGGTCGATGCGCAGCGCGAGATGGACGATGCCGTCCGGTCCAATCAGGCGTCCCGGTATGGTGAGGTTCATGGTTTCCGCCTCACCTTCGTCTACCTGCACTCCATTGACGAAAAATTCGTACTTCCTCGCCCACACATAAAGCGAGTGCAAGGCGACAGAATTTTTCGTTTTCACCAGTACTTCAGGAATCCTGAGCGTGCTTCTGAGATAGATGATTTCACCCGGTTTATAGCCGTTCAGCGGGAATTCCCTCGCCGGCAGGACCATTCTCCTGGTGAATTTCTCATCGGGATAACCGGCGGTCAGGTGGCATTCGATGTCGCCGCACATTGGCGACCGCCCATAGAAAACGTCCCATTCGAGTTTCTCACGGGTCAGGTTTTCGAAGGCGCCATCCCGGTAGATGTCGGTGGATGGAGCCAGGAGTTCCTTGATTTGTCCGCCGATGAACAGGACTGGAAAGAGGATGCAAAGGCTCGCCACCAGCAGCGAGAATTTCCCGCGGCGACGCAGCGTGAAGACGCTGTCGTTGATGTCTGTCGACCTTCGTTTTGGTTGCGGCTTGTCCATCCAACCCCGGAATCAACGGTAATAATTCCCGGATTCTTTTCGGCAAATTCACGCGGGGATCAAGGCACGGGGGTAATTGATCATTCGAAAAAAAACGGGGATTTCAGGCAGAGGTGACCGGCGGTTTGGCGAGCAGTTGGCGGATGACGTGGGATGCCGCCGCCATGCCGAATGTTGAGGTTACGCCGACCATGGTGCCCATGATGACGTTCCTTTTGTTGCGGAGGTCGTCAGAACTGACCGGGGCGTCAATATCGTCACCATCAAGGCTGTTGGCGCCCATGATTTCGAACCGGCCGCGTTCTGCCTCTGGATGAGAGGGAGTGATGGACGGGGCCGGATCCTCCTCTGAAAAAACAGCCGGGATCTTGAACGTGGAGTTGGTTGAGAATCCATATTTCTTGCGCAGGTAGACACGGACCATCCTGGCGAGAGGGTCGATCTTCGTCTTTGCCAGATCGGCGATGCGGACCTGTGTAGGGTCCAGGCGGCCACCGGCGCCAGTGGAGACAATGATCGGAATCCCGCTCTGCCTGCAATGGATGATGAGCGCGCATTTGTTGCCGAGCTGGTCGATCGCGTCGATGACAAAATCGACAGGCTTGCCGTCGTGGCTGGCAGGGTCCAGAAGTGCCGGCAACGTGTCTGGGTTGATGTGCTCGAAGCGTGGAGATATTTTCGCGCGCGGCGAAATCAGGCGCAGCCTCTCGGCGACAACTTCAACCTTGGGTCGATCGATGGTGTTCTCGAGGCCGGGCATCTGCCTGTTCAGCGTTGTCAGCGACACGCGGTCCATGTCGACGAGCGTGATCCTTCCAATTCCGGATCTGACAAGGGCTTCGCAAGCCCAAGACCCCACGCCACCCATGCCAGCCACAAGAACGTGACAGTCATGGAGGCGGCGTACGCCATCCTCGCCGATCAACCGGCCAAGTCGTTCAAATCGCCTGTCAATGTGTCCGTTTACCAGCATGGCCGGCGGTAATTATCCGAACATCGATTGCGACTCAAGATTTATCGGGAAAAATCCGAAAGGTCGCTCATGTCTGTGGGTTACACAAGTCGTCGATTCTCCCCCCCGCACGCGCCCCTGTTGGCCGTCCTGCTCGGATTGTTGTCTGCTTGCGCCCAGGAGAACAAAGTCAGCCGGGGTCCGATGATGTCTGCCCGTCAGTCCGTGGTGGATGGCAGCGATGCGGTCTCGCCGGTGACACAAGCCGGAGTCCAGGCAGCCTCGACGGCTGCAAATC
>CAWUNT010000234.1:0-4187 GCA_963923405.1 uncultured bacterium
CATGCTCGTGGAATTCGTCAACAGGGAGATCGCGTCATGAATCGAGGCACATCAAATCCCGGAAGTTTCCGGATCACATACACGACACCGAACACGCCGGCGGAACTCGAGGCCATGAACGCCGCCTTCGACGATGCCGTGGCGTCACACCGCGCCAACCTGAAGCGCGAGTTTTCACCCGTCATCGGATTTGAGAAGAATATCGGATCCGCGGCGCATATCGATTCCATCAATCCATCGAAGACGAGTGAAATCCTGCACCGTTTCGGCGTGTTTCCGGTCGCGGCGCTGGACGATCTCGTGACCCTGTCGTCGAAGGCACAGAAATCCTGGGCATCACGACCCTGGCAGGACCGTGTCACGATCATGCGCAAGGCCGCCAATGTGATCCGTGAACGGAAGATGGCGCTGGCGGCGGCAGTATGCCTTGAAGTCGGCAAAAACCGTTTTGAGTCCCTTGGCGATGTGGAAGAGGCCGCGGACCTGCTGGATTACTATGCGGCGCAAGTCGAGTCGGCGGACGGATTCTTCAAGCCGCTCATGAGCCTTTTGCCTGGCGAGCGCACGGGAAGTTACTTGCGGCCCTATGGCGTTTTCGCCGTGATCGCGCCTTTCAACTTCCCTGTCGCGCTGGCGGCGGGAATGGCGGGCGCCGCCATGCTGGGAGGTAACAGTGTCATCCTGAAGCCCAGCGAAGACACTCCGTGGTCGGGCCAGTTGTTGCTGGAAATCATGCGTGACGCTGGAGTGCCGGAGGGCGTCTTCCAGGTCTGTCAGGGAACCGGCGAGGGGATTGGATCCGCCATCGTGCGCCATCGCCACATCGCGGGCGTGGCCTTCACGGGCAGCGTCAAGACCGGCATGGAGATCCATCGCCAATGTTCCAGCGGACGCTGGATCAAGCCATGCCTGATGGAACTCGGCGGGAAGAACGGCGCCATCATCATGCCAGGCGCGGACCTGGATCACGCGGCGGAAGGCTGCGTCAAATCCATCTTTGGACTCTCCGGTCAAAAATGCAGCGCCTTGTCGCGCGTCATCGTGCACGCGGAAATCAAAGATCGCTTCGTCACGAAACTGCTGGAACGTGCCGCCACATGGCGGGTCGCCGACGCCACCTCGCGCGAGTGCAACCTGGGCCCCGTCATCAACGCGGGCAGCCTTGCCCGCGCCGGGCGCGCGCTGGCCCTGGCCGGCACGAACGGCGGCAAGATCCTCTACCGTCACGAGAACCGTGATCCGGCCCTGCCAGCGGGACACTATGTCATGCCCGCGATCGCTGAACTTCCGCCGGAACATGAATTGATGCAGCAGGAACTCTTCCTGCCTTTCGCGGGCATCACGACCGTGCATTCATTCGACGAAGCCCTTGCTGTCCTGAACAACACGGACTTCGGGCTGACCGCCGGGATTTTCTCCCGCGATGAGTCGCACGTCGCGCGATTCTTCGATGAGGCAGAGGCCGGCGTACTCTACGCGAACCGCAAGACTGGCGCGACCACCGGAGCCTGGCCCGGCGTGCAATCGTTTTGCGGGTGGAAGGCCAGTGGCGCCAGTGGCAAGGGCGGTTGCGGGCCGTATTATGTTTCCCAGTTCATGCGCGAGCAGTCACGAACCTGTTGAGGTGAAAACATGAATCGAGACACAACGAACAAGCGCCTTCATCCCTCCGTGAAGACTGAATTGCCGGGACCTCGCGCCCGCGCCATCATTTCCATGGACGAGTCATGCACGTCGCCATCGTACATCAAGGAATATCCCCTGGTGGCAGACCGCGGCCAGGGTTGCTTCATCGACGATGTGGACGGCAACCGGTTCCTGGACATGATGGCCGGGATCGCAGTCAGCGCGACAGGTTACGCCCATCCCCACGTCACTGGCGCCGTCAAGGAAGCCATCGACAAAGTCTGGCACATTTGCGGCACCGACTTTTACACGGACTCTTTCTCGCGCCTGTGCTCGAAACTGGCCGGGTACGTCCCGGGAATGGGCAAAAAACGCGTGTTCCTGACCAATTCCGGGACCGAGGCCATCGAGGGCGCGATGAAACTGGCGCGCTTTCACACGAAGCGCAAAGGGTTCATGTCCTTTTATGGCGGGTTCCACGGCCGGACCCTCGGCGCCCTGTCGTTGACCGCGTCGAAAGTCCGCCAACGCGAGAACTTCGGCCCGTTCATACCTGGAATTGTCCACGCGGAATACCCGGATGTCCTGAGGCGCCCTGCCGGAATGACCCCGGACGAATGCGGGATCGAGGCGATCAGGAAAATCGAGAAACAATTGTTCACACGCGTCACAAGTCCAGACGAGTTGGCGGCAATTTTTGTCGAGCCAATCCAGGGCGAGGGAGGATACGTCGTCCCGCCCAAGACGTTCCTCAAGGGACTGCGCGAACTGTGCGACCGTCACGGCATCCTGCTCGTTTTTGACGAGGTCCAGAGTGGCGTCGGACGCACAGGCGAGATGTACGCGGCTGACTATTTCGATGTCGCTCCTGATATCCTGTTGTCGGCGAAAGGCCTTGGCTCTGGCCTGCCGATCGGGGCGATCATCGCCCGCGACAGCATCATGACATGGACACGGGGGTCGCACGGCAGCACATTCGGCGGCAACAACGTCAGTTGCGCGGCCGCCATCGCGACCCTTGAGGTCGTCGAGAAGATGCTGCCCGAGATCCGGGCGAACGGTGAAGTGCTGTCGAATGGACTACGCAAACTGGCGGAAAAACACCCGTGCATCATCGATGTACGCGGCCCCGGATTCATGATCGGCATGGAACTCGCGCATCCAGTGACGCGCGAGTCCATCCCGGGCGTGATGGGCGAACTGGAACAGATGGCGTTCCGCGAGGGGCTCTTGCTTCTTGGATGCGGAGCGTCGACAATACGTTTCGCGCCTCCTCTTGTCTGCGGACCGCACGAGATTTCGATCGCGCTGGAGATCCTGGACCGCTGCCTCGAGAAAGTCGCGCCAAAAAAATAAACGGACCGGGATCTCGCGCGCGGAGTTCTTGTTGATGCTGAAGCCGGTAATTTCCCTTGTGATTTGTGTTTCAACCTTACTCGTCGCGTCAGGCGCGATGGCGGATACTTGCGACTGGGAAAGTTACGCGTCGGCCCCGTATCAGGGGTTCGCGTTCCCCGACCTGAACGCGAAATACTGGCGCATCCAGTTTGGTGTGGGCGGCCCTCTGGAACTGGAGAAAGTCATCCACATCCGCGGCAAGCCAGTCAACGCGCGTTACTTCAGTTATACGACCTACGATGGCCCGACGAATGCCATCTTGTCGCACGCGGCCGATACCGATCTCATGCGCAAGAATGGCGAGTATGACATCTATATCGGACTGCCGCAGGCGATCGCCGCCGCGAAGCAGATCCTCGAGAACACGCGTGGCATCACCGGGGAGATGAACTTCCTGCCTGTCGAGCCGCAGGGCCGTCGCCTGCCGCGCAAGCGCGGGTTTGAACTGTGGTACCGCGTCTACCTCGAGAACTCTGGACGCAAGGGGCTGCCTCAGGCCGAGATGCTCTATGCGGATGCCGCGACAAATGAACTGAAGCCGGCCAAATGCACAACCAACGCGAAACGCCCGGCGGTACCGGTCGCAGCGCTGCCAACCATTCCGCCGATGAACAAGCATCATGAGATCAAGTTCTACCGACTTGAGGGAACTTCCCTTTACCCCAACCCGCACAACCAGTACCTGGCAACGCGCCTGAATCCACGCGACGGACGTGTCGCGACGATCGAGTTCCGCCCGCCCCCGCCCGACTCCATGCGGTACTGGTCCATTTGCCTGGGCGGCCTCGACACCACCACCAGCGGGTGCCTGCATGACGACGAGATCCTGGCGGCAAACGGCCTCGAAAGCGGCGTGGAATTGCCACCTGAGACACGCGTCCGCGTCATGATTGCCCCGGAGTCCATGAGAGACCGGGCAAAAGAGGAAAAAATGGCGTTCCTGCCCTGGGGACGGCACTACCGGCAATTCGCGATCTACCGGAACTTGCTGGCGGACGGGGATTTCGAGGGGAACATGCGACTCGTTCCACCCTACAAGAAAGGCGGCGACTCCGCGGATCGGTTCATCGGTGACTGGGCGCCAGTCGGCGCCCAGTATTGATCAGATGCCTTGGACTCGCGACGACTGAATCTGTCTCTTATACACATCTGACGCTGCCGAC
>CAWUNT010000235.1:0-4173 GCA_963923405.1 uncultured bacterium
GGGCTCGGAGATGTGTATAAGAGACAGTCAACAGGGTGCGCTTTCCCTTCCAGTCGCGACTGTGGAAGTGGTACCGGCTTGCCATCCTGATCAGTCTCGATTCGACGATCATCCTGTCGGCCCTCTGGGCCGCTTACGCTTTGCGCCTTGAGGCCCTCTGGCCCGCCGACTATTCGCGAACCATTCTCTTCAGCATGCCAGTTTACCTCGGCGCCTTTCTCGGGTCGTTCTACCTCAACCGGATGTACCGTCAGGTCTGGAGATTCGCAAATTTCAAGAGCGCGATCCTGATCGCCCGCAGCGTCTCTCTGGGCGCCCTGGTCTCAACCGGTGTCCTCTCGTTCCTTCGACTGGAACCAACTCCACCTCGACTGATTCCGATTCTGACGTTGTTGCTCTCGTACGTCATGATTTCCCTGAGCCGTTTCTCGTGGCGATGGGTGGCCGACTACCACGTCAGCCGTAATTCAACCCAGTCCAAATCCTGCCTGATTTACGGAGCCGGAGCCGCTGGTGACCTTCTCGCGCGCCAGATGCTGACAAACCCCCGGTTTCCCTACAAGCTGGTCGGTTTCATCGATGACGACCGGCACAAGTTGGGGCGGGTGCTGCACGGAAAAAAAATTCTCGGCGGCGGTTCCGACCTTGGCGCGCTTTGCAGGAAACACAACGTCGAGACCGTCATATTCGCGATGCCATCCACTCCGGGAAAAATCCTTCGCAACGCGGTAAACAAGTGCCTTGAGGCAGGCGTCAAGCCACTGATCATGCCGGAGATGTCGAGTGCCCTCAGCGAAGACATCATCAAACCACGCCCCGTGGATGTCACCGACCTTCTCCGCCGCAACCCGAAATCCATTGATCACGACCGGATCCGCAAACAATTCACCGCGCGGACAGTCCTGATAACGGGTGGAGGCGGATCGATCGGCGGGGAGATCGCCCGTCAGGTCGTTGCCTGCGAACCCGCCCGGCTGGTCATCCTGGACGCCTCGGAATTCAACCTCTACCGCATCGAGGAAGAATTGCGCGCCAACGCCGGCCGCGGGATCGAGCTTGATTTTGTCCTCGGCTCGACGACTGACAAACGCTTCATTGAGTCCGTGTTCGCGAAGTTCCGTCCGGAGGTTGTTCTCCACGCCGCTGCATACAAGCACGTCCCGCTCGTGGAGGCCAACAAGCCGAATTCGATTGCGAACAACGTAGGCAGCACCAAGGTGGTAGCAGAGGCCGCGATCAAGTTCGGCGTCGCAAGGTTCCTGTTGATCAGTACGGACAAGGCCGTGCGGCCCACCAGCGTCATGGGTGCGAGCAAACGTGCCTGCGAGATCCTGATCCAGTCCTTGTATAAACAGCAGAAGCCAGACGGAAAGAAGTGCGTTTTTTGTGCCGTCCGTTTCGGGAATGTGCTCGGCAGCTCAGGTAGCGTGATCCCGAAGTTCATGCAACAAATCCAGAGTGGTGGCCCGGTCACCGTGACCCATCCGGAAGTGATGCGGTACTTCATGCTGGTCAGCGAGGCCGTCGGGTTGGTCCTGCAAGCGGCTACCATGGCCGAAGGTGGCGAGATTTTCGTGTTGAACATGGGCGAGCAAGTTCCCATCTACAGCATGGCAAAGGAACTGATCCGCCTGTCCGGGAAAGAGCCTCACAAGGACATTGAGATTGTCTTCACCGGCTTGCGCCCGGGAGAGAAACTTTACGAGGAATTGATCCTTGACGGCGCCGAGAAGCACCGGATGCACGACGACATTTACATCACGACGCCGAATGACTTCGACCCGGCGGACATGCTTGATAAAATTGAATCGTTACTGGTGTCAGCTGCCGCGGACGACGAAAAAGGGTGCGTCCATCGCCTCACCCAGCTCGTCGAGTGGCACGAGCCGCCGGCCAGTGGAAACTTGCTTCACACATACACCCCGGAAAAGCCGGTTCCGGTTCATTAATCCAAATCCCCGGCTACGGCTCGCATGCACTCGTCCAGCGATCGGAAACCCGCATTCTCGTATACACTCATGTATTTTGATTGCAGCCGCAAAGAATGCGTCAGTGCTTGCAATTTCCCGGACCGGGCCATCAGCATCCGAAGCCATCCAGGCGCGGGCCAGCGCAACCACCGGGGCAAGTCCTTGCCATGCGTGGCGCGATAGATCCGGTTATACAGCTCACCCGGAGTCATTGTTTCCGGCTCGTGTGGGGCATAAATCGTCGCGCAACTGGCGCCACCGCGGATCATGAATTCCACCAGCCGCGCCGCATTTTCCACGCTCAGGACCGAGCGCCGGGAGATCAAACCCCACAAGGGCAAAGGCAAGTGCAAGCGCGCGGCCCGGAACAAGTGACGGATTGCTCCTTTCATACCGGGGCCGTACATGGGCGGAAGGCGTAAAATATGCAGCCGGGGCGCGCCCGCCGTTCGCGATCCCAGCAATCCTCTTTCCGCTTCCAGCTTGGAAATCCCGTAGGGTGTTCCAGGGCTGCAATCTGAATCCTCATGAAGGGCGGCTTCGCCGTGATCGTCCCCGAATGCTTTTATCGAACTGGCGAAAATGAACTCGTGACACCCCTGACGACACGCAGCCTGCCACAAACGCATGGTGTAATCCCGGTTGACCCGGCGATACAGCTCACCGGCCTGATCCGGCAAGTGAACATGGGCGAGCCCGGCACAGTGGACGATGGCGGAGACTCCTTCAATCGCCCGGGCAATCGACGCGTCATCGTCGTAATTGACTTGCCTGTACGACACGGGACCTTGAGTGATTTTCCCGCTGGCACCGCGACCGACGCAAATCACTTCATGACCGGACTCAACCAATCTTCTGGCCACGGCTTGCCCGAGAAATCCCGAAGCCCCGGTGACGGCTACGACGTTATTCCCCGGTTTGGAATTGCGTTCCACTCGCGAGTCTCCCGTGCGAATCCCGCCCGTACGGATGATGGAATTTGGAGGTTGCGTCCGGGCGTCAAGGAACCTTAAAACACCTGCTGACGACCCGCGAGCGAAAAGGATCGGACGATCATGGCGGAATCTACGCTGGAACACACGCCGGAGGACCTTCCGACGTTCGACTTGATCCTTGTCGCTGAGTATTTTCGCACGATTGCCTATTTCACGACCATCATCAAGCACCTCTCCAGCGAACTTCGTATCGCCGTCTACCGCGCGCCGGCAGATCCATTATCAACCGCCAAGAACGAGCAGGCACAGGAGGAATTTTTCTCTCTCTGTGAGGAGCTCGGGGCATCGGTATTGCCAGAGCACGCCAGCGCCAGGACCGCCCTTTTGCTGGTGCCGCAACGCCCCTACTCTCCGGCCGCCCTGCGGGCCATCCAGGAACGCATCAAAGCGCGCAAAGTTGTGGGATCCCTGGCGTTCGCCTGGGCCGGGATGGCGCCGCACGACGACTTCATCGAAGCTTTTGGAATCAAGCGACTCTACGCGATCGACAAGACATTTGTTGATTTCCTGCTGCATAACCGGGGAAAGGCCGGGATCTACGGGGGACTGGACGTTGTTGAGGTCGGTTTGCCCTATGGAAAATACCCTGTTTTCGATGATTTTTCCGCGGACTACCTGCTGGCGATGCCAACGCCGTTCAGCTTTCCGCACGAAGAGGACAAGTGGAGTTTTCTCGAGACTGCGCTCGCCCTGTTCAAGCAGATTCCTGACGGGGCCCGAGTGGTGCACAAACCCCACAACGGCATGGAGCGCGACCAGTTTGCCTCGACCCGCCTTCGCTCCCTCCTTCGCGCCTTGGGCCCGGCCGCGGGGCTGTTGAAATGGCTCCGGCCATTCTTGTCCCCGGTTCCAAACAGGCCAGGCCCGCGCAGAATTCTCGCGAGGCTTTACACAGCCTTGCTCTATGAGCGCCTGCTTGCCAGAACCACACCAATGGAGAAAGCTACCAGATTCGACCAGATGGCGATGGAGGTGTTCCTTCCCTCTGTCCGGAAGGGCGTCATCGGAGGTCTGAGCAATACCATTTGGGGAACCCTCTATTTCAGGCTCCCTTTCTTTAATTGTGTCGATTTGAGCATCCAAAATCGCGGCGACGCAAACCGCCTGTACGGCCGGAAAGACCCCAGTCAGCTGCTGGACCTCAACTTGCGCTATTTTGCCGTGCCCTACTGCGAGTCAAAACTCGCATTTGACCCGGCCTGGTTTGA
>CAWUNT010000236.1:0-4140 GCA_963923405.1 uncultured bacterium
GCATGGGTGAGAAGCAGATCGAGGTGGACCGCCGTCGCGCGCGCGAGCGAATCGCGAGACTGAAAGCGCAACTGAAGAGCATCGCGCGCGAAAAGGCAACTCAGCGCAAGTCGCGCCGGAACGAGCTGAAAGTCGCCCTCGTCGGGTACACCAACAGCGGCAAGACGACGGTCATGAACGCGCTGACCCATGCGAAGTTTCAGGCCAAGAATGCCTTGTTCGTGACTCTCGACGCCAATGTGCGTGTGCTGGATCCGGCGACGCGCCCGAAAATCCTTCTCAGTGACACCGTCGGTTTCATCCGGAACTTGCCGCACAGCTTGATCGAGTCGTTCAAGTCGACCCTCGAGGAAGTCATTGACGCGGATTTGCTGCTGCACGTTGTCGATTTGTCTCATCCGAATTACCAGGCGCAGATGGACGCGACGCGCAAAGTGTTGCGTGAAATCGGCGCTGACGAAGTCCCTGTCATCACGGTTTTCAACAAGATCGACAGTGTCGAGGACAAGTTCCTCCCGCGGATCATGCGCGGGGCACATCCGCGCAGCATCGCGATCTCAGCCCTCAACGATGAAGACATCGTCCGGCTTCGTGATCACGTGTACGCTGTTTTCGCGGATGCGTTCATTTGCGCGGACGTCGAGATACCGGCTGACCAGGCGGACGTGATCCGGCTCATGTTCAAGTCCTGCATGGTGTTGTCATCGGATTATGGAATCGAGGGTATCGCGCGTTTTCACATTCAGGGACCCGAGGCCGCTGTCGCAAGGCTCAAGCCTCATGTGGTAAAAACCTGGCATCCGGAGCCACGTGGACGCCATCCAGAGAACACGCGTGACTATCCGGGCAACGATACTGGCGGCAGGAAGAAGAATGCGAAAATCGGTTCATTTTGAGTCCAGGTTCATTTCCGACGATTTGAAATCGGCCGCGGCGGCCTTGCGACCAGCCGCGCTGGAGTGTCTTGAAGGCCTGCGGAACGGAACATGCGCCGGAGGCGAATGGACCGGCTGGTTCGATTACCCGGCCCGTCACGGTTGGCCTGTCCTGGATACGGTCGAGCAATTCGTCCGCAAGAATGACACCTTCTTCGACCTTGTGATTGTGACGGGAATCGGAGGGTCTTACGCTGGTGCCCGCGCCGTGTCTGAAGCGCTCAGCCATACCTTCGCGCACGCCATGCCACGTTCTTCGCGTATTCCGGTCGTTTTCGCGGGACACAACTTGAGCGAGAACAGCCTCCTCGAATTGCTTGATTTGTGTGACCGGCGCCAGCCCCTCGTCAACGTGATCTCGAAATCGGGTACGACGACGGAGCCCGCCGTCGCTTTTCGAGTCCTCAGGAGCTACCTGGAGAAACGTTTTGGCGAGAGGGATGCCGCGCGCCGCATCGTTGTGACGACGGACTCCAAAAAAGGCGCGCTGCGCGCGCTGGCCCGTGAGAAGTCCTACCGCGCTTTTGAGATTCCCGATGACATCGGTGGTCGATTCTCCGTTCTGACTCCGGTGGGAACCTTGCCTCTCGCTCTGGCTGGATTTGACGTACGGGCGATGATGGAAGGCGCTGACTCCGTGTTCGCCGGCCTGCGCGAGGCAAACCCCGCTGGCGCGGGCGCGGCAGCCATTGACTACGCGTGCGTACGCAAAGCCGTCTGGGATTCCGGCAAGCGGGTGGAAGTCTTGACCGTTGGCGATCCGCGACTTTCCGGATACGTGGAGTGGTGGAAGCAACTTTTCGGCGAGTCCGAGGGCAAGGGTGGGCAGGGGATTTTCCCGGCTGGGTTCCTGTCGACGACAGACCTGCACAGCATGGGCCAGTACCTGCAAGACGGCGTGCGCAACCTGATCGAGACGTTCCTCGTGTTTGAACATCCCCTTGTCGCGGTGAATCCCCATGCGGGGAACACAGTGGAACGCCGACTCGCGGTGCCGGCCCAATCCGGAAACGCTGACGAACTCGGATATCTGGAAGGGCGTCACATCGAGGACTTGAACGTCACGGTGACGCAGTCAGCCCAAATCGCGCACGCGGACGGGAATGTACCGGTGTTCGAGGTGCGCAGCCCGCGCCTGGATGAATATCACCTTGGCGCGCTCTTCGCGTTTCACGAGACAGTATGCGCGATCAGCGCTTTGCTCCTCGGCGTGAATCCGTTCGACCAGCCTGGAGTCGAGGATTACAAGCGCAACCTGTTCGCGCTCCTCGGCAAGCCTGGTCACGAGGCCGCAGGGGCCGCTTTGCGAAAGCGCCTCGGGCGTTGAGGCGGCCCGGGAGACCGGGTTGCTCCGGTTTCCGGAGTTACTTCCCCGCGCCCGCGACAAAATCCTTCTCCATCTGGCGAAGGCGGCCGCAAACTTCCTCAAGAACCTGTTCCATGATCTCCACTTCCCACGTGTCCCCTTTCAAGTGGCTTTTGAGGTCACCCAGCCATTTGACCTGGTCCGCGAGGAACGCGCGGGGATCGTCCGTCATCGAATGGTGAAACGCGGTGGTGAGGAAGGTCATCCAGTCATTGGCCGGCTTTCCGATCAGGTTGACCAGTTCGTTGAGTCGCCTGGTCGCGTCTGATTCCTGCCATCCGCCTGAGATACGGAACGGGTACCACTCGTGATCGGACTTGTGCAGCCAAAGCCTGGCGCGACTGCCGACTTCCGCGATCCGGAAATCGGATGGGGTGGCATCGTGGTAACCGTCTGGTCGTTTCCACACAACAAACATGGTCGGAACTCCCGGTTGACTTGGCCCTCTGCGGGTTCGGGAAATCCTATCATTCCCGTGGCCGGTGCGCATCCACTTGTCTGCGTCCGGGCGGGGCGTTAATCTACCCTGACACAGGTCATTCCCTGGAAGGAGTTCTCCATGCTCGAACGCAGAACCCTCGGAGTTGTTGCCCCGAAGCCCCATACCGTTTTTACTGCGCCCGGACGCAAGAGTCCTTGCACCGAATACGTCTTTACCAGGGACGGGTTTTCCAGCGGCTTTTCGATCCTTTATCTTTATGACGCGCCGACTTCGATCGAGTTGAACGAGGTTTTCAAGATCGACGCGCACGGCGGCAATTTGAAGCGCCTCGTCGGGGAAGTCATTGACGAGACCGCCCAGCCTCTGGCCCGTCGCCATGTGCAGTCGTGGAACGCGCCCGCGGGCGACAACATGCTGGCTGGTCGCACGGCGCTGTTCCTGAACAACAACTGCCGGGTCAGTGTCGTGCGCGGCAAGTCCGGCCAGTGCGGGCCCGGGGTCAAGGAACCGTGGTCATTTACCAACGGCGATTCCGACGAGTTGTATTTCTTTTACACCGGTAGCGGAACTTTGCTGACCCAGTTTGGCGCGCTGCCTTTCAAGAAGAACGATTACGTCCTCATTCCGCGCGGGATTCCATACGTCCTCCAGATGGACGGCGAAATCGAGGCGCTCGTGGTCGAGGGTGATCCGTTTGTCGAGATCCCGGCGGACTTCAAAAATCCACATGGCCAGCTGCGCATGGAGGCTCCTTACACCCACCGCGATTTCCGTTCACCAGCGCGTCTGTTGACGGAAAGCGAGGCGGAATTTTTCCGTTATGGTGTCACTTTGCGCAATAAATCGCTGACACATCACCGGTACTCGAAGTCGCCAGCAAATGTTGTTGGCTGGGACGGCAGCATGTACCCGATGGCTTTCTCGATCCTCGATTACTTGCCCAAGACGGGCAAAATCCATTTGCCGCCGAACCTGCACACGACTTTCCGTGGCAAGGAGTTCGTCGTCTGTTCTTTTGTTCCGCGCATGGTGGACTATCTGGAAGGCGCGATCCCGTGCCCGTATCCGCACGCGAATGTGCACTGTGACGAGATCATCTATTACGTCGACGGAAAGTTCACGTCACGCAAGGGCATCAGCAATCGCAGCCTGAGTTATCATCCGGCTGGTCTCAGTCACGGACCGCAACCGGGCAACTACTTCGGCAGTGTGGGGAGCAAGACCGCCGACGAGTTGGCGGTGATGGTCGACACGTGGGGACCGATCCACATGACAAAGGCGGCCCTCGGGTACGAGGATGCCGCCTATGCCACGAGCTGGGAAGAATAGGTCAGACGGTTACTCTCAAGCCGTTCTCTGGCTGTCTCTTATACACATCTGACGCTGCCGACGATACT
>CAWUNT010000237.1:0-4139 GCA_963923405.1 uncultured bacterium
TACACAAGGAGTATCGTCGGCAGCGTCAGATGTGTATAAGAGACAGACCTGACTCATGTGGTCACGCCTCCGCCGGGGAAATGTCCCCACGAACCTGATTGTTCTTCTCAGTTTTCGGCAGTTTAGCGGATGGCTTGAGGATCCAGAGCTGCCGCGAGAGCGACCAAGAGACCGATTCTAGACGCCTTTTCAACGCTTTTCGGGTTTACGCGAAACGACTCATCGCCAGGCGCGTGCCATACGGAAAGGTCATTGAAATCGATAATATTCAATGCCGGAACACCCCGGGCAAGAAACGGAATATGATCATCTTCAACGGGCAGAAAATCTGTCGTCAAAATTGAGGCCGGATACCCGAGAGCGTCGACGGCTGACTCCATCAGTTTCATCATGGCAGGAGTCGAATGCGCGTCACGAGTGATCCGCAATTCCGGTGATCCAATCATGTCCAGAAGAACGAGCGCCGCCAGATTTCGCGACAGAGACTGGCTGGCCGCGTGACGACTCCCCCATGTGTTGTCGACAATCTTCTTCGGGAAGGTCGTCTCGCCATCACTCCATCCAGGCAACGTGGACTCCTCGCCATCAAACCAGACAAATCCGATCGCGCACTTCATGTCCCCTGGCACCGGGGACGACTGGACGTGCCGCAGGATTTGCAATAACGCGACAGACGAAGACCCGCCGTCGTTGGCTCCTGTGTACGCGATACCTTCGATGTTCTTGGTGTCGTAATGCGAGGCCATCAAAACGACGCATTTCTTGCCTGAGTCTCTCCCGCCCTCGAAACGATCAGGCCACGCGAAAATATTGCGTCCGGTCACCATACGGGTCAGCGGCGCGGGCCCCCTCAGGGCCGCCGGGTTCGGGACCTCCGCCGTGAACTCCTGAACCTCGGCGCGCGCGCCAGATTCCTCGATGCGCCTTTTCAAGTACGCAGCGACTTCGGATTGGCGTGGTGACCCCATCGGGTGTGGCGCCGAAGCGATCCAGTTCAGGTCCGCCGCGAAGGATGCCGCATCAACGATCAACGTTGACGCCAATGACCGGAGGTCATCGCGGACCGGCCCGCTTGACAGGGACGCGCCCGGACAACGCCAGGCCGTGACGGCCAGAAACGCGGGGGTCGCGAATGTGAGGAGCAGGAGCCGCTTATGCATGCGGCAGCTTGCCCCACCAGTAGGTCGCGTTCGCGCCGAGCTCTTCCTCGATGCGCAGAAGCTGGTTGTATTTGCAGATGCGGTCGGTGCGCGACGCGGAACCAGTCTTGATCTGGCCACAATTGGTCGCGACCGCCAGGTCCGCGATGGTCGTGTCTTCCGTCTCGCCGGAACGGTGCGAGATGATCGCCCCGTAACCATTGGCGCGCGCCATATCCACGGCCTCGAGCGTTTCGGTCAAAGTCCCGATCTGGTTCAACTTGACCAGGATCGCGTTGGCGGCATGGCGCTGGATCCCGTCGCGCAGGCGCTTCGGGTTCGTCACGAACAAGTCGTCGCCGACGATCTGCACGCGCGACCCGATCTGTTTCGTCATCGCGACAAACCCGTCCCAGTCGTTTTCCTCGAGGCCGTCCTCGATGCTGACGATCGGATAGGATTCCGCCAGTCCCGCGAGGTAAGCGATCATGCCGTCGCGGTCGAGTTTCTTGCCTTCGCCAGCAAGATCGTATTTCCCGGACTTGAAAAAGCTGGACGCTGCCACGTCGAGCGCGAGAGCGACTTCCTTGCCTGGTTTGTAACCGGCACTTTCGATGGCCTGCATGATGACGTCCAGGGCTTCCCGGTTTGACTTCAAGTCTGGAGCGAATCCGCCCTCGTCGCCAACTCCCGTGTTGAGCCCTTTGCCCTGCAATACTTTGCGCAAGGAATGGAAGATCTCTGTCCCGCAACGCAATGCTTCGCGGAACGACGTCATCCCGACTGGAACGACCATGAATTCCTGTATGTCGACATTGTTGTCCGCGTGAGCGCCACCGTTGAGGATGTTCATGAGCGGCACCGGCATGCGCACCGCGCGGGCGCCGCCGATGTAGCGGTACAGGGGGAGGCTGGCCATCTCGGCGGCGGCCTTGGCACAGGCCAACGAAACACCGAGGATCGCGTTCGCGCCCAGTTCGGATTTGTTCTCGGTTCCATCAGTGGAAATCAAGGCCGCGTCAATTTCGGCTTGGTTGCTGACGTCCATCCCGATCAGCTTCGGAGCGATGACGTCCTGGACGTTGCGCACGGCCTTCTGGACGCCCTTGCCCAGATACCGCCCCTTGTCTCCGTCACGGAGCTCGCATGCCTCGTACTCACCAGTCGAGGCGCCCGACGGCACCGCCGCCCGGCCAAAAAACCCGCTCTCAGTGCCAATCTCGACTTCAACAGTAGGATTTCCGCGGGAATCCAGAATTTCACGGGCGTGGACGTGGGAAATGGCGCTCATGACGTGAGGGGCCTCCGAAAAGGGATTTGATGGGAAAATTTATATAGAAACGGCCCCTTGCCTGCCACACATTTTCGCCATTATATTCGGGGTTCGTTGACCAGATTTACCCCGGAGATAAAGGCGCATTTTCATGCTGAACACCGGTTTTCAAAACGAGTCCTGGAAGAACTTCTTGCCCGAGGTTTACAACTGGCTTGGCAAGGTCGAATTCACAAACAGCCAGAATCCTGTTACCGGCGCGCACCACGTCGTCGCCGTATCCGCGAACGATGACGCCGGCGACAACTGGGACATCGACGCCCCGAACCTGAGCGCGGATTTCAAAGGCAAGCTCGTCGCTGCCGGCAAGGCCCTCGGATGGAAGGCCGGCGCCGGATGCATGCACGTCGTCGTCGACGGCCACGCCGTCCTCATGGTCGTGCCCGTCAAGACCAAGACCGGTGAGAAGCAACGCGCCCGTGCCCTCGGCATCGACGCGGCCAAAGCCCTCAAGGACATGCGTTGTGAAACGATCGCCATCTGCGCGCCCCGCAATTTCAACGTCCTCGACATCTTCGAGGGCGTGACGTACTCGCTGTACACGGCGTCCGGATTCAAGGGCAAAAAGAAGGACGCGAAAAATGGCGAAGCAAAACACAACGACGCTAATGGCGCCAAGTTGCCGGGCAAGATCGCCTTCATCGGCGCGACACCCAACACCAATGACATTGAGACAACGCGTCACTTGTGCCGCTCGATCGCCTTCACGCGCATGCTGCAGGACGCGCCGGCCAACTGGCTGGACCCGGTCCGCTTCGGTGACATCGCGAAGGATGTCGCGAAGGAAGCCGGCATCAAGTGTTCCGTCCGCACCAAGGAAGAAATGGTCGCGATGGGCATGGGATCTTTTGTCAGCGTCTCCAACGGCAGCGAAATCGAGCCGCGCCTGATCACGCTGGAAATCGATGGAACGGACAACAACCGTTGCGTCGCGCTGATCGGCAAGGGCCTGACGTTTGACTCGGGCGGCATCAGCATCAAGCCGTCCGGTGGCATGGAAGAGATGAAGTACGACATGTCGGGTGGCGCGGCAGTCCTTGGCAGCGCGATGTTCCTCGGCTTCAAGAAGCCGCCGACCAAAGTGGTCTGCATCATCGGCGCGACCGAGAACATGCCGTCCGGCAAGGCAACGAAGCCGGGCGACATCGTGGTCGCGATGAACGGCAAAACGATCGAGATCCAGAACACGGACGCCGAGGGGCGCCTTGTGCTGGCGGACTTGCTGCACTATGCGGCCAGCACCTACACCCCGGAACTCATGATCGACATCGCGACCCTGACGGGCGCCGTGTTGATGGCACTGGGCACAGCGGGCGCCGGTCTGATGGCCAACGACCAGGACGCCGCGGACTTCGTCCTTGGCGCGTCGAAGGCGGCGGGCGAGCCGATGTGGCAACTGCCCATGTGGCCGGAACTCGAGAAGGAAACCAAGGGCGACTACGCCGACTTGAACAACATCGCCAAGCCGAACGTGAAGGCCGGGACGATCATGGGCGCGATGTTCCTGAAGCATTTCGTCGGTGACCGCAAGTGGGTCCATCTGGACATCGCCGGTACGGGCTGGAACACCAAGGCCACGGGATTCCCGGGCAGCGGTGGTTCCGCGTACGGACTGCGCACGATCTGTCTCTTATACACATCTGACGCTGCCGACGATACTCCTTGTG
>CAWUNT010000238.1:0-4135 GCA_963923405.1 uncultured bacterium
CCTTGCCCATGAAAGTGGCGCAGGAGGATGCGACGATTGATATGGCGATGGCCATCGCGGCGGGCCATGGAAGCGGCAGGATGCGGCGACTGGTCACGGGTGCCTCCGCGCGCGTAGATTCGCGATCTGGGTTTCCCAGGATCGCAGCTGCTTGCATGCCCAGGCTGACAGCAAAGCGTTGCGTTCCCCCTCAGGCAACAAATACCTCTCGTCGCCCAGTTGCTGGCGCGCCTTGCGCGTCAGTTGGTTGAGCGTCACCGCCGCGGATACCGAAATGTTCAGGCTCTCGACCAGTCCAACCATGGGAATGGTGAACGGAATGTCGATGTGTTCCCGCCACTCGCGCGCGACGCCTTCATGCTCGTTGCCGAAAACAACGGCGATTGGCTTGTCAACGGGCAGGTCAAACATGGAAACCTTGGCATCCGGGTATCCGGCCGCGAGTACATAACCTTTGGCCCTGAGATTCGCGACACAGCCGGCGATGCTGTCGAATTTGTGAACGCGAAGCCAGTCGGAGACGCCCTTGGCGACCGTCGAAGGGCGGAATTTCTCCTTCAGACAGACGATGTCCACGTCGGCAACACCAAATGCCTCGGCAGACCGGAGGCATGCCGACACGTTGTGCGGATGGTGGATGTCCTGCACGACCAGCCGGATTTGCCCCGTCCGGTTGTTCGCGGCGCGCAGCAATCGCTCGCGGCGATTCTCCGTCATCGATGGTGAAAGCAATTCCCACGCGTCCGCGGGATATTCCGCCGGGTCCACTCCGATTTTCCCTTCCGGATTTTCTCCGGCATTGTCTGTGAGGGTCATGCTTTACTGCTCGTGGCCGGTCTCAAGCTCAACCTCCACGAGCGACTTTCCAATGGACTCAAGGGCCCCGCCGACAAGTTCACCCATCGGAAGATCCTTGATCTTGCCTGCCGGAAGGGTGGACTTCTGGGAAAGTGTCCATGAGGACAGGTCTTTCAACGCGTTTTCCCAGTTGGCATTGCGCTCTTCGGCCATGAGCTTCAGCCCGCGCATGCTCTGGTAGAGGCGTTCCAGTTGCGCGTTGCGCCGCTTGACCTTGTGCAGGGACTCGAGCGCGTCGTTGAGTTCGCCGCGCAGGCCGCGAACATCCGCCTCCTGCCTCTCGAGTTTCTGGGCCATGCCCGCCGATCTCTCCCGGGCGGACTGGAGTTCCGCGGCCAGTCCGGCGGCCGCGAACGCGCGGCTCTCGTCGGCCACAGCCCTGAGGCGTGTGATTTCCTCGCGGGCGGACTCGATCTGGTGGATGAACTGTTGGCGTTCACTGGCGAGTTTTTCTTTTGTGAGGCGAAGTTCCGCCTCCATGTTCCGGATGCGCTCCAGGTTCTCCGCCTGGTCACGGCGGGCCGCGTCGGCGTCACCGCGCGCGATCATCATGCCATCGCGCATGCGCTTCACTTCGTCAAACTGGCTGCGGGCCCCGTCGCGAAGGCGCTCGTTCTCGCGCCGCAAAATATCGAATGAACCAGCGCTCTCGACCAGCAGTGTGTAGTTGGCGTTGGCGCGGCGCCACATCCAGACGGCAATCGCGATGGCAGCGCCAGCAACTGAGATCGCCAACAGGGAAAAGGTGGATGCGGTCATGTTCGGAGTCCTCCTGGTTGAAAGCCGGCAGGGCCGGACTATTCGGGCAATTCCGCGTTGTGGTAAACGTTCTGCACGTCGTCGTTGTCCTCGAGTCCATCAACCAGTTTCTGGATCGCCTCCGCCTGTTTGCCGTCGACGCGCGTCTGGTTTTCCGGGATGCGCGTGATTTCGGCCACGTCGGCCAGCAGCGCGCTTTTTTCGAAGGCGTCACGCAGGCCAGGGAAGGCGTCGATCCCGCAGGTCACTTCCCAGGCCTCGCCGGTGTCCGTGACATCATCCGCCCCGTGCTCCAGGGCCGTGTCGAAAAACTGGTCGTAATTCCTGACTTTGGATTTTTCGAATACGAAGATCCCTTTGGTCTGGAACTGCCAGCTCACGGAACCGTCCGTGCCAAGGTTGCCGCCTGCGCGGTTGAACAGGGTCCGGACGTCGCCCACGGTGCGGTTGACGTTGTCAGTCAGGCATTCCACGACGAAAGCGACGCCGCCGGGCCCGTAGCCCTCGTAGACCTTCTCGCTGTAGTTGACGCCCTCAAGGTTGCCGAGGCCTTTCTTGATCGCGCGCTCGATGTTGTCTTTCGGCATGTTGGCGGACCGGGCCTTGATGAGGGCCGTGCGCAGACGGGGGTTCGTGTCGACATCCCCGCCGGCCAGGCGCGCCGCCACCGTGATCTCGGTCGCGATCTTGGTGAATACCTTCCCCCGCTTGGCGTCCTGCGCGCCCTTGCGGTGTTGGATGTTCTTCCATTTACTGTGGCCGGCCACGACAAATTCCCCCGGGAGCGACTCTAGTACCTGAAATGCTTGATCTTCTCGCCCTTGGCCCCTATTTCTGTCATGGCTTGGATGCCGATTTCAAGGTGCAAGTCGACGTAATTCGCGGTCACACTGCGGTCGCTTTCCTCGGTCTTGACGCCTTCGGGCGTCATCGGGACGTCGGAAACGAGCAGCAGGGCGCCCCGGGAAATCTCGTTCACCAGTCCGACCGAGAACATGGTCGCGGTTTCCATGTCGATCCCGATGACCCGCAGGTCTTTCAGGCGCTCCCGGAAGGCGGAGTCGTGTTCCCAGACGCGGCGGTTGGTCGTGTAAACCACGCCGGTCCGGTATTCGAGGCCCGCCTGCACGATTTTTTCCGATACAAACTTGTGCAGTTTGAAGGACGGCATGGCCGGTACTTCCGGTGGCACGTAGTCGTTGGAGGTGCCTTCGCCGCGGATGGCGGCCATGGGCAGGATGAAATGGCCGATCTCGGTGGACTTCTTCACCCCGCCGCATTTGCCAAGGAACAGCACGGCCTCGGGGCGGACAGCAGTCAGCAAGTCCATGATGGTCGCGGCGTTCGCGGATCCGATTCCGAAATTGATGATGGTCAGGCCGTCTTTGTTGGTGGCCGTCTGCATGGGCCGGTCCTTGCCCCGCATCGGGACGTCGAACCGTTTGGCGAATTTCTCGACATAGTTGTGGAAGTTGGTCAGCAAGATGTGTTTGCCGAACTCTTCCAGCGGAGTTCCGGTGTAACGGGGCAGCCAGTTTTTGACGATTGATTCTTTGTCGTGCATGGAAGTCCATCCGTTTTGTGGCGGTCCGAAAACTTTCGTCATATATTATCACAAAATCAGTCATTTCTGACATGTGGAGTTCGGCGTGGGGATTGGCGGAACAGGGGACTTGCGGACAAAGTTGATGCAGAAACGGTCCCTGCGCGCGTCGATGCGCGCGACGTTGAGCGAGGAGCGTTCGGCGCACCCGTTGGCGTTCATGAAGGAGCTGGCTGCCGTCGCCCGGGCCACGACGCGCCTGGCGTACGTCCGGTTGCCTCTGGCGGTGGGGAAATCGCTGGTCGCGGATCCCGTCCTTGAGAATCCGGCCTCTCCGGCCCGGGCCCTCGAAGTCGTTGGCACGGCACTCCTTGAGTACATCAACGAGCTCGGTCCGATCTACGGCAAGGCAGGACAGATCGCGCTCAGCCGCCTCGATCCGCAGCGCCAGGAACTTGCGGCCGCCTTGCAGCTCGACCGCCTGTATGGCCAGTGGCCCGCGCTGGAACTCGCGGAAGTCATGGTCATCCTCGATCGCGAGGTTCCTGACTGGCGCAAGCACCTCAAGCGCGTTGATCCGGTGCCGCTTGGCGTCGCGTCGATCAGCCAGGCACACGCGGCTGTCTCTCACGACGGTGGCGAGTGGGTGATCAAAGTCATCAAGCCAGATGCCCACCTGCGTCTGACGACAACGGTCGACGCCATGGAACAGGTGCTTGGCTTGATCGATCCGTTGACCGTGACGCGAGCCGCGAAGAAAGCCGTCGAGGAGGCGCGGGAACTTTGTCAATCGTACCGGGGTGAACTCTCCCTGCGTCGCGAACTGGATACGATCCAACGGGTCCGTGCCGCGATGAACGACGGTCGCAAGCAGCAACTCCTGCGCGTGCCCGCGGTCATGGAGGAGTGCTCTTCCGACCGGGTCCTTGTCTGTCTCTTATACACATCTGACGCTGCCGACGATACTCCTTGTGT
>CAWUNT010000239.1:0-4132 GCA_963923405.1 uncultured bacterium
GCGCCTGGCGAATCACATCATTGACGGCGACAAGCTCGGCATCGTCCCGACGCTGAACCTCGCGCTGAAGCAATACAAGCCCCTCGAGATCATCAACAATTTCTTGCTCGAGGGCATGCGCGTCGTCGGCGAGAAGTTCGGCGCGGGTGAGATGCAGCTGCCGTTCGTCCTTGAGTCCGCCGAGGCGATGAAAGCCGCCGTGGCGCATCTCGAGCCGTTCATGGACAAGGAAGAATCCGGCCAGAAAAAGGGCAAGATCCTTCTGGCGACGGTCAAGGGCGACGTCCACGACATCGGCAAGAATCTCGTCGACATCATCCTGACCAACAACGGGTTTGAGGTCGTCAACATCGGGATCAAGCAACCGGTCGAGGCGATCCTGCAGAAGTACCACGAGGTCAAACCAGACGCGATCGGGCTGTCCGGACTGCTGGTGAAATCAACCGCCATCATGCGCACGGACCTCGAGGAAATGACCCACCGCAACGTCACGGTCCCGGTGATCCTGGGCGGCGCGGCGCTGACGCGCCAGTTCGTCGAGGAGGATTGCCAGGCGGTATACCGCGGCAAGGTCTACTACGCGGCCGACGCGTTCGAAGGCCTTCGCATCATGGGCCAGATCACGGGCCTGCTAGCAGGGCAAGTCGCGGACCCGCCGGCAACAGCCGCCGCGCGGACTTCGACCGCCACAACCCAACAGCCGCCCGCGTCGACGCGGCCTCGCGTGCGCGCGGTCCGTCGCGGTTCCTCCGCCACCGAATTGACCAAAGACGGCCAGTCGTCTTGGGTCCGCCGGTTCAAGCAAATCCCGGCGCCGCCATTCTGGGGCACGCGCGTCCTCGAGACGCCGCTCCCGACGTTGTTTCCATACCTGGACGAGTTTGCCCTCGTAAGGACACGCTGGCAGTTCGCGAAGGGTGAGATGGGTGACCAACAGTTCCAGGAAATCCTGGACGGCAAGGCCCGTCCCCTGCTCAACACCTGGCGGGCACGCGCGGAACGCGAAAAACTCCTGCAACCGAAAGCCGTCTACGGATATTTCCCCTGCGCGTCCGAGGGCAACAAGCTGCACATCTACGCCGCGCCGGACAGCGACAAGGTCATCACGACGTTTGATTTCCCGCGCCAGAGATCTGGCCGCCGGTTGTGCATCTCGGACTTTTACATGCCCGTGTCATCGGGACAGCGTGACGTCATCGCCATGCAAGTGGTGACGATGGGCGCCGCCGCGAGTCACTTCGCGAACAACCTGTACTCGAAAAACCAGTACTCGGATTACTTCTACTTCCATGGCCTCGCGACCGAGATGGCGGAGGCTTACGCCGAATGGCTGCACGCGCAGGTCCGCAAGGAACTCAAGATCAACACGCGCGATTCGCGCAACATCCGCCAGTTGTTCAGCCAGGGATATCAGGGATCGCGCTACAGTTTCGGCTACCCGGCCTGCCCCGATCTCGAGGACAATGGCCGCCTGTTCAAGTGCCTGGACGCAACCAACCTGATCAAGGTTCACCTGACCGAGAATTTCCAGATGGTGCCGGAACAATCCACCTGCGCCATCGTCGCGTGGCATCCCCAGGCCCGCTATTTCGCGACCTGACTTCGCCTCCATTTGTTTTCGTCTTTTCACCGACAGATCAGTGACTTAAAGACAATCCTCAGTTTTGACTGCGGATTTACCGATAATCCCCCGAATTGATAGAGGGTTTCTTCGAGGGTTTCTTCGAGGGATTCATGACTCTGAACTTCAGTAAAATCTCAGCGGCATCCCTGGCAATCGCCTTGCTGGCGTCATGCTCCGACGGGCAGAACATGACGAGACTGAAGCAACAGGACATGGAGGAGGAGGCCATGACTGCCCCCGAGGAATCTCCCGCGCCGAATCCCTATGCGGCACAATTTCCTGACAACAACATGACATTCCCTCCGGGTCCCGGCCAGATCGTCCAGTTCCAGAAACCTTACCTCCACTGCGGCTCGGCCCAGACCGTCAGGAACCCCGTCGCCGGATTCTTCGGCATCGGCATCACCGCGCAGCAAGCTCTCGCCCGCGCCACCGCGCAATGCAACGACCCCCCGTCATCGTTCATCCAGGCATGTGAAAGATCACGAGGGGTTTACAATCCCGCCGTGAACGGACCCTGCGTCGAGATGGACCCCGTCCAGTCCGACAGCATTCCTGTCGACCTCTACAACTTCGGTGGCGGCGTATACTCGGATCACATCTCAGTGTGTCGCGTCGTTTATTGCAGTCCTAGAAGCGAAGAATAACCACGGCCCGATGGCATGAAACTGGCAAAATCCCGGGACGCGCGCTGATGCGTCCGGACCGGAGCCTCCGTCATGTCTTCCATCATGTCATGCCGTCAATTCCTCTTGTTACCCTGCCTGCTTGCCACGCCACTCTTCATCGCGCGTCCCGCGCTGGCCACGATCACAAACAAGTGCGACGAGGCCCGGCAGAACGCGCTGGAAAACATCCTTGATGACGAGGGGATCCTTGCCGACCTCGACGATGACAGCCGCGGCGCGATCATCACCTGGGCCTCCACGTCACTGGACGACTACGCCACGCGTTGCGCCTCCGGCATCACGATGCGCGCCTATGGTTTGCGGGTGAAAGAAGGGATCCGCCTGATCGAGGAAATGACGGACTCAGGGACAACACATCACGCCACGTGGCTCTACCGCGCGCGCCTGATCACCTGGCGGCAACTTGCCAAACTCAAGAAACTGAACCTCAGCGCCACCGACGCGAATTTGAACACCCGCGTCATCATGGAAATACTGACAGTTACGGACGACCCCACGACGCAAGATGCGCCTCGGAACTGTCGCCCATCGTGACCTTCCCGCCCGGGAAGTATTCCATCCAGCGGCGGTCGACGAGTTTCGAGGTTTCCTCGTCGCAGAAAAGTTCCTCGGGATACCAGGGCTTCATGCGCGCGTCGAGCGCCACAGGCCCCTCGTACTCGACGCGGTTGCGTCCCAGTGAAGTGCGCGCGGCGTGCAGGTCCGTCTGCGGGTTGAACCGCGTGAAGGCCGTCCAGATGAAGCTCGGTTCGTTGCGTGTCGCGCGCGCCGCGTTGTCCACGGCGACGATCAACGGCCAGTCCTTGAATTCAGGCAGCGCCGCGATGCGCGCGACCAGGTCAGGAGCCTCCGCGTAACCGGGGATTTCGACCACAAGGCATCCCGGGCAGAACACCCGCACATCCTTCACGCGCCGGTCGCTGACGCTGCCGCGCCACTCGCCCGGAAGTTCGCGGATCGCGTCACCAAGGCCCAGGATGACACCTTTGCTGCCCTTGTTGAGTTCGGGGCCGGCGTAATCCAGCGTGTCCATCGACGTCTCGGAGAAGATCAGCAAGTCCTTGCGCCAGTCGACCCGTTCAAGGACGTGCGTCAGGACCCGCGAGAAATCCCGCAACGGGATGGGCTTGTCGATCGCGAGCAGGAACTTCGTCAACGACAACTGCCCCTCGCCGAGGATGCGGAACACGGATGACAACGACTCGCGCCCGTAACGTTCCTTGATCACCGCGGCCGCCAGCGCGTGGTAGCCGGACTCGCCGTAGCTCCACAACTCGCGCACCGCGGGCATGACCACCGGGAAGAGCGGCGACAACAGTTCCGTCAAATAGTCGCCCAGGTAGAAATCCTCCTGGCGCGGCTTGCCGACAACGGTGCACGGGTAAATGGCGTCCTTGCGGTGGTAGATCGCTTTCGGGCGGAACACCGGGAAATCGTGGATCCATGAGTAATAACCGTAATGGTCGCCAAAGGGCCCTTCCGGTCGCCGCACGCCCGGCGGGATGAATCCCGCGAGGCAGAATTCCGCCTCGGCGATCGCGCTGAGATCAGGTTGCGCGGGGACTTTGCACCGGGCGAGGCGTTGCCCCTGCAGCAACGACGCCAGCAACAACTCCGGAACGTTCTCCGGCAACGGCGCGATCGCCGACAGGATCATCGCCGGCGGTCCGCCCAGATACACATTCACGGGCAACGGCACGCCTGCTTTCTCGGCCTCGTGCAGGTGAAAACCGGCGCCCTTGCCGATCTGGAAATGCATGCCGGCCTCGCCGGCCTCGTGGATCTGCACGCGGTACATGCCGAGATTCTCCGGTTTCTG
>CAWUNT010000240.1:0-4128 GCA_963923405.1 uncultured bacterium
TGAGGCGCGCCGGATCACGCGCGCGCTTGTCACTGGACCAGACGCCGGAGTCAGCCGCCAGGAGATTCTGACGACCAGGACTCCAAACATTGTCCTTTTAATCCTGGAGAGCTGGTCCGCGGACATGATCAGCTCCATCACAAAAGGCCCGGCGGAATTCACTCCCGAATTTCACAAACTGGAATCCGAAGGCATCCTGTTCACGGCATTTCGCTCCAATGGCAACAGGTCCCAGCAGGGCATCACTTCTATCCTCACTGGTTTTCCGGCACTCGGCATCATCGCCGCGGCCGATGACCTTGGTTTTGTCGCGCGCCTCCCGGGACTCGGTCACCGGCTGGGTAAACGCGGTTACAACTCGACTTTCATCTATGGCGGCCAACTCGAGTACGGAAACATCAAAGCCGTCGTGACCAGCGCCGGATTCAATGAAATCCGTTCGGGTGAGGAGAATTTCCCGCCAAATTTGAGGCGCGGGGCAATGGGCGTCCATGACGGGGAAATGGTCGACGAGGTGATCACCGCTTGCGACCGCCTGAAGGCACCTTTTTTCCTGACCCAGTTCACGCTCAGTTCCCACGCGCCTTACGATTTCCCGGAATCACGCGATTCTGCCGGCGACATCCAGGAATCCATGAAAGAATCGCAGTACGCGCGGTCCATGCGCTACACCGATGCCGCCATCGGCGATTTTTTCGCGAAGGCGAGGACGAAGCCCTGGTTCAAGGACACGCTGTTCGTGCTTGTCGGAGATCACGGGCACAACTCCTGGCGTGACCTGCCGAGTTGGCACCCTGATTTCCGGCGCATTCCGTTGTTACTGGCGGGGCCGGTCATCCGCCCGGAATTCCGCGGCAAGAAAATCGACACGATCGGGTCACAGGTGGATGTGCCGGCGACCATTCTTGGCCAGCTTGGCGAGGACACCCGGGATTTCACCTGGTCACGCGACCTCTTCTCAGGCCTCAGCGGGCGATTCGCCCATTTTGAATTGAATTACGGATTCGGGTTCGTGACGAATGACGGCGCCGTCGTTTTCGACAAGTCGGCCGGCAAGACCCTGCTCTCAACCTTGCCGCCGGAGAAATCCGACGCTGCGATACTAAATGGAAAAGCCTACACGCAGTGCAGCATGCAGACTTTCATCGATGGCACATGGTGCGGGGAATCAGCCGCCAAACAAAGCGCGGAACATCTTCTTGACCAGACCCACAACTGAACCATCTTGTGGTTTCTGGACTCCGGTTTGTGAATGTCCATGCCGCATTTGAGCGCCGTGCTGGCTGCGATCATGACCACGATCATGGCCGCGGTCGTGGCGGTGACGGGGCTGTCCGTCACGGCGCCCGTGCTGCTGGCCTTCATGACGACGCGGATGCTGACCATCATGGCGACGTGGCTGCTGGCCGTCACGGCGACCTTGCTGGGCTTCCTGACGACGAGGCTGCTGGCCTTCATGGCGGCGCGGTTGCTGGCCGTCACGGCGTGGTTGCTGGTGACGTTCGCCGCCCGGGCGAGTGTCACGACGGGGCCCGCGGTCGCCGTGGCGCGTGGCGCCGGAACGACCAGCCGATGAACGCGAAGCCTTCATTTCCTTCCAGGCGCGGATACGCTCCTCGAATGGATTGCCTGCCTCATCGACAACGCTGTCATAGGCAGCGTCATACCACTTGGACTTGACCGGGAACTGCTCGCCGAGCAGGTCCTTGATCGGCGAGAAATTCTCACCGTAGTCGTCACATATCAACGAGAACGAACTGCCTTTCGCGCCTGCGCGCGCCGTCCGGCCGATCCGGTGGACGTAGTTGGCCGGTTCCTGCGGCAGGTCGAAATTGTAGACGTGGGTGATGCGCGAGATGTGCAGGCCGCGGCTGGCGACGTCCGTCGCGATGAGGGCCTTGACCTTGCCTTCCTTGATCTTGTGGATCAACTGGATACGCTTGCGCTGCGGCAAGTCACCAGTGATCAGGTCCACGTCGATGCCGTTGTGGCTCAACTTGTAATGCAGCCATTCGGCCGTAAGTTTCGTGTTGGTGAAGATGATGCAACACGTCGGCTTGTGTTCGCGCAACATGCCGAGCATGACCTTCAACTTGTTCGGCGCGTCGACGATGATCGCGTGCTGCTCGATGTTCTCCGGCGTCAGCGTTTCCGGGTTCACCGAAATGTAGGCCGGCTTGTCGAGGTACTCGAAAGCCAGTTCCTTGACTTCGTCGTTGGTCGTCGCCGAGAACAGCAACTTCTGGACGTCCTCGGGCAGTTTCCCGAGGAAGAATTCCACGTCCTCGATGAAACCCATGTCGAACATGCGGTCGGCTTCGTCACAGACGAAAATCTTGCACTGCTCGAGGCGGATCAGTTTCTTCTCAAAATAATCCTTCAAACGACCCGGGGTCGCGATGATGACATCGACGCCCTCTTTCAGCCGTTTTGCCTGCTTGTCGTAATCGATCCCGCCGAAGACAGCGATGGAACTGATCCCCAGGCGGCCAAACAGGTTTTGCGCGTCCTGCTCGATCTGCATGGCGAGTTCGCGCGTCGGCGCCAGGACCAGGGCCAGCGGGTGGGCCGCGCCGCCCGTCGCCGGACTGCCGCCTCCAGTGGCCCGGTGTTCGAGGATTCTCTGGGCCGTCGAAATCAGGAATACGCCGGTCTTGCCGGTACCCGTCTGGGCGAACCCGGCCACGTCACGACCAATCAAGGTCAGCGGCAGGCACATGCCCTGAACAGGGGTCGGTTGCTTCCAACCGAGTTCAGCGATCGCCTGCCTCAGGGAATCCGTCAGGGGAGCGTCCGCGAACGAAGCGAGGCTTTCCGTGGCGCCCTCATCGGCAGCAACAACCCTGGACTCGTCCTCGAAATCATCAGAGGGCCTGGAAGTATCAGTCGCAAGTTCGGGTTTTTCTTCGGGAATCTGTTCTTCGAGGGGTTTCTGGTTTTCGTTCAAATTGTCAGTCATTTTGCGTGCTTTTCTCTTTTATTACAGGCGCTTACGCCGTTACTGAGGCCGGGTCTTCCGGCGCATTCTTGCGTGGCCGACATGGCCCGCCCCTCAGCTTGTCAAGCCGCCTGCCGATTTCATTAGGAGGCGGTTACTTTCAAGATCCCAAGCTTGAGGCAATGTAGTCATGGCCGAAGATACCAACAATCCACAAGGGGCAGACAGCCTGAATGCGCCCCACCATACAGAAGTCGCCCCGGCAGCGCAAGGAACCCCTGAGCCCCAAGGCACTTCGCCGGTTGCCGAGGCACAGAAAAAGTTCCTGGCCCTGCTCAACGACCGCATGAAGGAGTCCGAGGGGCTCCTGTTGCTTGCCCTGAACTTCCCCGTGTCCAAATCCGCGGCTTCCGAATCTTACGGCGCGAAGTGGCGCAAGGACGCGCGCCGGTGCTTTACTGTCGTAGCCCGCCTCAAACGCCGCATGCGGACCGATTCCGCTGCCTCCTGACACCGTCTTCCTGGCACAGAAGCTCCCCCCTTGAGCCCGACACCCAAAATAGGACAACATATAGGGTCAAGGACAAACTGGAGCCTACCCATGAGAGCGTTGACCCACAGTTGCTGCCTGATCCTGCTCACCGGCCTCACCGCCTGCTTCACCCCCGCAAAAGAACGCCAGTTGAAGGACGAGATCTTCAACCTGCAAACGAGGGTCATGCAACTCGAGAGCGCGCTGATGGACGAAAACACGCCGGCAGGCGAAGCCGCCAAACGCCGTCTGGCGTCCACGGCAATGGATATTGAGAAGATCTCGTCCGAAATGAACCGGATCAAAGGCGAGCTTGAGGCCCTGAAGATTGGCGTGACGACAGGTTTCATGCCGGGGGTCGAGGGTGACCAGACCAACTCCGTCGGGGGCAAGGTCCGTTCACTCGGCGAACGCATGGCAGCTCTCGAGGCAACGCAAGGCGAAGTCATCGCGTCCCTGGAGAAGCAAGGGGTCAGACTGAAGACTCCGGAAAGACCTGGCGACAAATCCGACGCCGTGGCGACGAAAGGTGGGGGAAAGGGCCCGGAAAAGCACGGTGAAAAGGGCAGCGAGCATGTCGCGGAAAAATCCTACGACTCCGAGGCGCCATCTGCGGGTGACGACAACAAAGCCACCGAATCGCCACGCAAATCAGACA
>CAWUNT010000241.1:0-4113 GCA_963923405.1 uncultured bacterium
GGCGGCAGAACGGCTGCCCCCCGATCCGAATGGTTTCGCGCGGCGGAACAAGCCGAGATTCTCCCGGTCGATGGCCACGAGCGCCCCGATGGCAATGCAAACACTGAGGTAGGCCGATCCACCATAGCTGAAAAGGGGCAAGGGGATGCCGACCACAGGAAACATGCCGAGGACCATGGATGCGTTGATGACAAACTCAAGGAACAGGAAAGCCGTCAGGCCAACTGCCAGAAGGCTGGTGAAGGAGTCTTTTGCCTGACGCGCGATCTCCAGGGCGACGTAGTTCAACGCGCCAAACAAGACAAACGCGACGAGCGCGCCGGCGAAGCCATGTTCTTCAGCGAACACAGAGAAAATGAAGTCCGTATGCCGTTCGGGCAGGAACTGCAGCTGGGTCTGCGTGCCCTGCATGAATCCCTTGCCCATGATCCGGCCGCTGCCGACGGCAACGAGGCTTTGAAGCGAGTGGTAACCGCTGCCGCCCGGATCCATCTCCGGGTTGAACAGGTTCATGATCCTGAGTTTCTGGTAGTCATGCAGCAGGCCGAACCACGCGACGATGGCGAGAACCAGGCCAGTGCTGGCGACAATGATGAGGCTGCGGCGATCGACTTGAACAAACGCCACCTGGCAGGCGGCGATCAAGACGCATACACCGGCCGTGCCAAGATCAGGCTGGGGAAAGATCAGGACGAAGATGAGTCCCACCATCGCGCCCAGCAACCACAGGTCGCTCAATTTGTACGCGGAGTGAAGCTTGTTCGTATAGAAGAAGCGGGCCGTCACAAGTGCCGCCGTGACTTTGGCGAGTTCGGATGGTTGTCCCCTGAACCCTCCGATCTGGATCCAGCGTTGCGAACCACCCGCGACATCGCCGATGCCGAGGACGACCGCCAGCAGGACACACACGAACGCGAAAATCCAGTAGGCATAGGTATTGAGCGCCCTTGGCGGTATGAGCCAGCCGAACATGAAGAACAGCGCCATGCCAAGTCCGGCGTTGCGGACCTGCGAATAGAAAAAGGAATTGCCATCGGTCGCGCTGTACAAGTTGACCAGCCCGAGCAGCACGAGCAACCCGAACACCGTGCACAGGATGCGGGTGTAATTCTGGTTCGACTCCCTGATGTCACTGCCCAGGCTGAGGGCTGTGCCGTCAAAGTCGCTCTTCGCTTTCCGGCTCTTCAGCATTGGCTATTTCCCGTTTCTTCTTCAAATTCCAGTATGCGTTCAGGATCTTGCCCGCGACTGGCGCGGCCGAGGCCCCGCCGCCACCGACACTGTCGTTTTCGCTGACGACCGCCACGACAATCTCTGGATCGTCGACGGGCGCGAACGCGGCGAACATCGCGTGTTCCTTCCATTTCATGCTGACGTCACGCTGGTTGTGGTTCTTTTTCAAACTGACGACCTGCACAGAGCCTGTCTTGCCCGCGACCCGGACGCCCCCTGCGACGCGTGCCCGTTTCCCTGTGCCGTGCTCATCCATGACGACGGCCTCAAGACCTTCCCGGACGGCAGCGTAAGTCTCGGGCGAAATATAAGGCACGGTCCGGATCAACTCTGGTTTTTCCTCGATGATGGTCTTGCCCTCGTGGGTCACAACCTTGTTCACGATCTGAGGCTTCCAGATGTTTCCGCCATTGGCGATGGTCGCGTAAAGCGAGGCCATCTGCAGTGGCGTGATCAGGTTGTAGCCCTGTCCAATTGAGATGGGCGGCGTTTCGCCCGGGGCCCATGGCAAATGATGGGTCAGCTTTTTCCAGGCGGACGTGGGAACAAGGCCCGGTCGTTCCATGTTCAGCGCGATTCCGAGCCGCTGTCCAAGGCCGAGGGCACGAGCATATTTCGCGATGCGGTCAACGCCCAGCTCGACACCGACGTGATAGAAATAAACGTCGCAGGATTTCATCAGGGCGTCGCGCAGGTTCACGTGTCCGTGACCTTCGCGCACGTGGCAGTGGAAGACTTGATTGCCGCTGGTGAAGTGTCCCGGGCAATAAAATCGTTTTTGCGGATCGACAATCTTTTCCTCGAGGGCCGCCATCGCGACAACGGCCTTGTAAGTCGAGCCCGGCGGGAACTCGCCGCCAGTGGTCTTGTCGAGGAACGGGTGGAACGGGTCACTGAGCAGCGCGCGCCACTCCTCGCCGCTGAGGCCGACCTGGTAGATCGCTGGATCGAATCCAGGTTCGCTGACCATCGACAGCAGTTGGCCGCTCTTGGGGTTCATCACCACAACCGCGCCATATTTTCCGCGGAAAGCGTCAACGGTCGCTTTTTGCAACTCGGCATCGATCGTCAGGATGATGTCGTCGCCGGGAAGCGCGCCCACTTCCGGGAGGTTCCACTTGTCACGGTCAAACAGGTGCGACTGGCGACCAAACGCGTCGACCTGGATGATCCGGTATCCGCGACGTCCGCGCAGGTGCTGTTCCCAGCGTGCCTCGATGCCTTGCTTCCCCACCAGGTCGCCCATCATGTACGGGTTGTCCTGGTTGTTGCGATTCAATTCCGCGAGTTTCGACTTGTTGATTTCCCCGAGGTAACCGAGCAGGTGCGCTGGAGTCTCGGGCTGATAATCCCGGCGCGGGGCGACGCTTATGTCGATTCCCGGCAGGAACACCTTGTTCGACTGGACGGTCGAAACCTCATGGATCGACAAGTTTCGTTTCAAGTTGACCGGAAGGAATTTCGGCTGCCCTGCGGACAATTGGAGCCGTTTTTCGAAGGTCGATACGGGGACGTGGAGGAGCCGCGACAACAATTTGAAAGTCGTGTCCTTGTCCGTCACGAATTGCGGGATGTAGACAAGATCAAAAAACGGCCGGTTCCCGAGCAGGACCTGCCCATTCCGGTCGAGGATGATGCCGCGTGGAGCCGGGATCTCGATTTTCCGGATCCGGTTGTTCTCGGAAATGCGGCGGTAATACTCGCCGCGGTATACCTGGACGAACCAGAGGCGCAGGATCAGCACGGCCGTCATGCCGACCAGGACAACCGACGCCCAGAAAAAGCGGTTCTCGACGACAACCGATTCGCGCCGGAAGATCTTTTTCATCCAACCTGGTCCTCAGGTGGCATGATGGGTTTCGCCGTGCGGGCGAAGAAAAGTCCGATGCCAGTCGCGATCGTGGCACGCAGGATTTGCGCTGTGGCGTACTTGATTCCCAGGCGTCCCGGATCCTGTGTCACGGAAATCACGAGCGTCTCAAACGCGATGATCCAGGCCATGCAGCAAACGATGGTCACTGCCCATGGACCAGTGTGACGCCATGACAGGGTGTGGCGGATAAAGTGCAATGTGACAGCGAGGCTCCAATAGGCGGAGATGTACATTCCGGCCGGCGCGATGGAGCGTGTTTCCTGCAGGAGTCCTGCGAGTATGGCCAGCGGCAGGGACTTGTGCAGCGGCGCGAACACAAAAAACACGAAGATCCAGGGCGTCAGCAAGTCGATACGGAAAACCCCGAGCGTCTGCTGTGGGATCATCGTCTGTTCGATCGCCGCGAGCATCAAGAGGTGCAGAATATCAAGAAGGAAGTTTCCACAGTCTGGACGTGGCCAAAGGGCTGCCGCGAAATTCAATGCGCGGTTGGGGGTTGATTTTTCGAGCACGCGTTCCATTAAAACTCCGGCGATGCCAATCCAGGCCTTGTCCGGCCCCTTTAACCATTCCCGCTTTTCAGCGTACGTTCCAGCCAGTCGCGTCCAGCGGTCTCGACGATCTTCTGCAATTCAGGGTCGAGCTGGTGAAGGACCATGACTTCCTCCAGGCGGCGGTAATCCACCCACGGTTCTACCGTGATGATCTGGGCGACGTTGTCAGATTCGTACGTGATGCGCATGACGCGCCCCACTTTCAGCCCCTTCGGGAAACCGCCGACGATACCGGAAGTGATGATCGTGTCGCCGATGCGGATCTCCGCGCCCTTCTGGAGGTTCAGCCTGCACAGGTCGTTGGAAAACCCGTTCAGTACACCCCGGACGCGGGTTCGCTGGAGAAGTACGTCGAGGTTGAAATCGAAGTCGACCAGGAGCTGGACGTCTGATTCCTTGAGACCGGTCCGGATGCTGTCTCTTATACACATCTCCGAGCCCACGAGACGCTAC
>CAWUNT010000242.1:0-4091 GCA_963923405.1 uncultured bacterium
CTGAGGGCGTGGGGCATCGAGCCGGGGGATGTCGCGACGGATTTCACCCTTTACGCTCTGAATCGCGTCGCCAGTCAAGCAATAGCTAGTAAAGCCATCGCAAACAGAGGTACCGGTTCCGTTCGTGTGACGTTGTCGGTAGAGGACGACTTGCGCAACTTGCGGGCGCAACTTGGAAACACCGGGTATGGTGGCGACGAAGCGCCAGCCATCGAGCACCAGGCGATCCTTTACAAGGATACGCCACTCTTCATCGCCGAGAGTTGCTCTTTGACGGCGCTGCACAACGGTTGCCCGACTTCAAAAGTCTGCGGATACCGGACCCTTGAGGTCGAAAATCCGAAAGGCGAGCGTTTCTTTGTCGCCCACGAGAGTTGCAAGTCAATCGTTTACGGCAAGGACGCATACAGCGTCACTCAACACCGCGACCAGTTCGAGGCCCTCGGCGTCCATCGATTCCGGGTCGATTTCCTCACCAGAAACTACGAATCCGGTGAAGTATCGAAAATCATCCGCGCGGCCCTTGAGGGAAAATCCGTCGATGCGACCCACAGCGCCAACTTCAACGGCGAACTCCTTTGACCGGGAATTCATTGCCATCATTCGAAAGTTTGCTTCGCGACCTGCGTGGTGATGATGCCGGCGGGGATCTTGTCGCGCGCAGGGGTGCCGCCCGGACCATCGCGCGGCTTTCGAGGGTGGAATTCCTGGCGGCGGGCAACGCTGGAGATGGCGTCGCGGCGGCGTTGCGAAATTGCTGGAAGACCGCCGCGGCGGCCTTGGCGAGTCAACCGCGGGACGCGCGCCCTGCGTCGGAATTGAAGGCGTTGGCGCCTGCCATTGCGGTGGTGGAGCCTGCGGCGTTGCGGGCATTTGTGAGCGCGGCCCTTGCCATTGAAGGGCTGCCAGAATCGACGCGCATGGTGTTGCGCAAGGAATTCGACAAGGCGCTGGTGATCGCGGCGCGGGAGGAGAAGGTTCCTCGCTCCGCTCGTCATTCTGACCCTGAGCGTGGCGAAGGGGAAGAATCCTCTCTTCGGCGAAGCGCGGGCTGGTCCCGCGCCGACGAAGTCGCCCTGTGCGGGGGCGTGCCTTGCGCGCTCTATTGCCGTGCCGGTCTGGAGGACCTCATCCTCGCTGATCTTCACGCGCGGAAATTCAACGCGCGGACGGCAGGGAAGGGACTCGTTATTGTGAACATGGGGCCGGACGCCGATGGGGCTCGTCCGTCGCCATTCGCCGTTGTGAACGCCATTCGCTTTTGGCACGACTGCGGCTTTGTTTTCACATTCCCGCCATCCGCAACTCTCGATGAGATCGCGGACTTGATCGCTGGACCAGTTTCAAAAATGCTTGCGCCTTTTGGTGTCCGTGCCCGGTTTGACTGGCAGGCTTCGCGCAGTGAGAACTGGGATCTTGCGGGTAAGCTCATTCGACGTGACAGCAAGATCCTGAACGCGCCGCGTGAGGCCGAGTGGGACTTGATGATTGACCAGATGGCCGGGCGCCTTGTGGCGAAGCCAAAGTCATGGTTCGACCACCGTTTCGACTACCGGGAGCGTGACGTCCCGGCATCGTCCCATGCTCCGTTGGCGGCGGCGTTGGCGCGTCTGGTCATGGGCGCCTCATTAAATCCTTCCATTCAGATGGTTCAGGATCTTCAGATGGTGGTTTGGGATCCATTCTGCGGTGCCGGAACGGAGTTGATCGAGGCCGGATTGCTGGATCCAAATGCGCGTTTAATAGGCAGTGACATGGATCCGCGGGCCACGGCGGCGGCCTCTCAAAATGCCCGGCGCGCTGGAGTGAAGGTAGAGTGGTTGACCGGCGATTTTCGTAAAGTTGCCGATCAGATTGGCCATATCGATGTGATCGTCACCAATCCTCCCCTCGGACGGCGCGTGGCCGCCGGCGAGGCTCTTGATCTTGCCGACGAGTTGATAGCCATCGCCGCCCGCAAACTCACACCTGGCAAGGGGCGCATGGTTTGGGTCGCCCCCGACGCAGGACGGGCCGCGGTGACCGCCCACCGGGCTGGCCTCAAAGTCGCCGCGACCCGGCGCGTGGACCTCGGCGGTTTCGACGGTGAAATTCAAATTCTGGTGGTTTAAACTCCTCCCCGGGAATCGAAAAATAATCGAACTTTGTCGAACGTCCCGATCACCTGGGGTTTAGCGTGAAAGTCAGCCTGGTATGCCCGGTGTACAATGAAGCCGGACACCTGAAAGAGTTCCTCGATCAGTTTGACGCCTTGGACCTTGGCGCCTGTCCCAGAACCGGATCGCCCATCGAGAAAGAACTGATTTTCGTCGATGATTGCAGTCGCGATGGTTCCGGCGACATCTTGCGCAAGTATCCTTTCAAGTCAAAAGTCGTCATTGAATCCCAGACGGTGAACCAGGGTAAGGGCGCCGCGTTGCGCCGTGGTTTTGCCCTCGCGACGGGCGACGTCATCGGGGTGCAAGACGCGGATTTCGAGTATTCGATGGACGACGTACCGGGGCTCTTGCAACCTCTTGCCGCCGGAAAAGCCGACGTCGTATACGGGTCCCGCTTCAAGAAAAGTGGAACCCAGGTTCACCGGACGTTTCACTACCTCGTCAACCGTTTCCTCACGATCATGAGCAACATGTTGAGTGGGCTCTACCTGACAGACATGGAGACTTGTTACAAATTTTTCCGTGCTGATATCCTCAAGAACCTGAAACTCGAGACCAACCGGTTTGGATTTGAGCCCGAAGTCACCGCCAAAGTCGCGCGCCTCAAAGTTCGCATGGTCGAAATTCCCGTCAGCTACTTTCCGCGCAATTACATGGAAGGCAAAAAAATAACCTGGAAGGATGGGGTCGCCGCGCTGCGTCACATCGTGCATTTCAACGTGTTCGTAAAACCGGCGGACTTCATCCTGCCGGCCATGCCGAAAAAATACATCCCCGGCGGCCGCCAGTGGCTTTAGCGTCACTCACACCGGCACGCGCGGACCATCCGGTGCGCCGTTTCGCCGGCAGCCTTTTTCACGTTGTCATCGATATAAGCCGCGACCGTTGCTAACGCGGCCATCAAGACACTCAAGTCATCCGCGTACCCGACTCCAGGTATCACATCCGGGACGGCGTCCAGAGGTGTGACCAGATAGAGCACAGCTCCGATCATGACTCCACGGGCCCAAGCCGGTGTCTCCTTGCGGCGGGCCGCGTAGAAGAGTTTGAGGGCGGCGCACAGCAAGGGACAGCCGATGCGTGTCGCGATGGCCCTGATGGAAGACTCGTCTGGCATTTTCTGATGTTTTTCAGCCATGTTGCGTTCACCTCCGGATTCATTATAATCGGGTCACAACTCTTTGTGATCATCCGGAATAACCTGTCTCGCTTTTCGGGGTTGAACTCGATGAAGATCTCCAGGAATCGCAGGGTCCGCAACTTCTTGATCAGTGCCTCCCGCGCCTCCGTCCTTGTTGTCACCTTGACGGGTTGCGCGGTCCTTCACCACGCGCAGGTCGGCGAAATAGACAACCGGAACGGTTCCCTCGCCAACGCAAAGAAAATTGACGTCAAAGTCAGCGAGACCGGTGTCAATTTGAAGGAGGCGGCCAATGTCGCGCGGGCTGTTGGCGGCAAAAAGGAAGACAAGGCAGTCAGCGACATCGAGAGCATCCTTGCCATGTTTCAGCAAGGGCCACAGACTGGCGAAAAAGTTTTCAACGACAAGTACGCGGAAAAAATCCTGTCGCTCGTGAAGGCCGAGTGCCCCAACGGTCAGGTAACCGGGTTGATGTCGGTTCGTGAAACGCGTAAATATCCGGTCATCAGTGGCGAGATTGTCAAAGTCACAGGATACTGTGTCACACGTTGATCCTAAGGAGTCGTCATGAATTTTATGTCCGTGAAATTGGCTCGCAAACTTGCCCGTGCGGCATCAGGCCTCGCGATCACCGCCATGGCGGCGGGTTGTGTTACCTTGCAGTCGGCTTCCCTGACGCAGGTCCCGGCGAAGCGTGAGAAGAAGATCACCGCGGATTCGACGCGCTACATTTTCTTCCTGTTGAACTTTGACAACGACTACGTCGACAAGGTGCGGGATGACTTGATCCG
>CAWUNT010000243.1:0-4075 GCA_963923405.1 uncultured bacterium
AACGCCTCGTTCAACCTGGGCGAAGCCTTCCACGACAATCGCAAGCGCGAGACCGAACTGGAGATCCTGAAAGACAAATTGCAACTTCCAGTCCTTCCGCGCCGCATGGAATGCATCGACATCTCGAACTTCCACGAGACCGCCATTGTCGCCTCCAACGTCTGCTTCATCGGCGGAAAGCCGGCCAAGGACCAGTACCGCCACTACACGATCGAGACCGTGCAGGGCGCGCCCGATGATTTCGGCAGCATGCGCGAGGCGGTCAAACGCAGGCTGGAACGCGCGCAACGCGACGGGGACACGCCTGATTTGCTCGTCATCGACGGCGGTCGCGGGCAACTGCAGGCCGCTCTGGACTCGGCGAGGCTGTTTCCGGATGTCGCGATCACGATCGTCAGCCTCGCGAAGAGCCGCGTCGAGAAGACCAAGGCCATCGGTCGCGTGTTCGACAGCAGTGCGCCGCAGAGGAGTTTCGAGCGCGTATTCATGGATCCGGAAAGCGACCCGGTACCGCTGGCTCCGGGCAGCCCCGAGTACCGGTTGATGACGCGGCTGCGTGATGAGGCGCATCGTTTTGCCATCACGCATCACCGTAAAAAACGCGCCAAGGTCCTGCAAGGATCAACCCTGGAGAACATCCCGGGCATCGGGACCAAGATGCGCCAGAAACTCCTCGCCGAGTTCGGCGGACTCGATGGACTGAAGCGCGCGACGCTCGAGCAGCTGCAGAAAGTCAAGGGCCTGCGCAAAGAGTCCGCAGTCGCGTTGCACGCCGCCTTGCGCGAGGGCGAATAGCGAAATACGATTCATTCAAGAAATCCAAAACAGGGAAATCCGGACGGAGGAGGATCGTTAGATGAAAATTTCCAACATGACTCGATTCGCTGTTGCAGTCAGTTTCGCACTGGCTTCTCTGACAACCCATGGCTGCGGGTCAGGCGGCGGTGGCGGCGGTGGCGGCGACAATGACCAGACGCAGACACCCGGGACAGGAAATCTGGCCGACCCGAAAGACCCCGCGACGTGCGCACGACTCTGGAACGAGTATGTCGCGAACAACCCGCGCGGACGTGCCCTGACTTACGAGACGTCCACCAATGGGTATACCAGCCGCTACACGGACGAGGTTGTCGAATCCAGCGACATTCAGGTCACACGCCGGACTACAATCCAGGGAAACTCCGAAGATACCACCACTTCGCGCGCTGAATTTCTCGCGACCTGCGCCCAGGGAATCCCCGGGCACAGTGGCAACCCTGGCGACCCAAATGCCGCGCCGAACGTCAAGATCGAGGAACAGCGAAAGGAATCCAGGACGGTTCGCGCGGGCACGTTCCAGACCAATTACATCCGCGCGAGGATGTCGGGATCTTCCGGAGACAACGGGGATGACAACGATCGCGGTGACACCGTGTCAGAGACATGGATTACGGCAGACGGGTCCAGCATCCTCGTCTTTTCACGGACAGTCATGACGGTCAACGGGACGGAATTCGAATCGACAACCGAGTTGGTTGATCTCAAACTGTCGCGTTAAAACGCTCAGGACGGGAACGACAACAGGACCTCGCCCGCCCAGCTGTTCTCGCGGAACCATTCGGCGGGATCAAAACGGAGGCGGGGTCCATCGCGCCAGGCGACTTCGCGGCGCAGTGCCTCAAGAATCGCGGGCCGGGCAGAGAAAGCCTGGCCCGTTATTTTTTCGCAGAATGACAGGTCAATCCCGTGGCGCGTGCGCAAGGATCCGCCGACGTACTCGATCAAGGCGGCATCGGTGTCGCGCGAGTCATCCACCTCGCCCCCAAGTCCCGAGATGAGATCCGCCATGTTTCCGGCGGGCTGTACCAATGGACCGCGACGCAGCAGCGAGCGGAAATCGCGCGGGAACGCGTAACGCAAACCCAGGTCGACTTCACTGGTACGCTCACCGGATCCCGGCAAGAAACCATGCGCGCCGGCACCGATTCCGATGAAGTGCTTGAAGTCCCAGTAAAGCCAGTTGTGCCGGCATGTGAATCCGGGACGAGCCCAGTTGGAAACCTCATCATGCTCGAATCCGGCGGCCCCCAGAATATCGCGCGCGGCCGTGTAACGAGCGGCCAGCGAATCGTCCGACGCCGGTTTGATCTTGCCGCGACGGGCCATGCGCCCGAATGGTGTCCGGTCCTCATAAGTGAGCGAGTAAAGGCTGGCATGCGGCACGCCGGACCGAACCAGTTGAGTCAGGTCATCCGCAAAGTCCGTGCCGGTCTGGCCGGGCCAACCGTAGATCAGGTCCATGTTGACGTTCGGAAAAACGCCGAGGGCAAGTTCAAGTGCCCGCAGCGCGCCGGACGCGTCATGGTCCCGCGTCAGTGCCTCCAAACCCTTTTTTTGCAGGGTCTGGACGCCAATCGACAGGCGGTTGAAACCGAGCGCCTTCCATGTTGACAGGGCGTGCGTCGTGATGTTGTTGGGGTTGCATTCGATCGAGACCTCGACCCCCGGGTCGAGACGGTCGTAAATCTCGCGCATGAGCGGGGCATACTCCGCGGCGAACAATCCCGGAGTCCCGCCACCGAAATAAACAGAAGAGAATGAAACCCGGCGGCCACTGGATTGCTCCAGGTTGCCCACGATCGCGCGGTATTGGGTCGTTAACAGATTGAAATAATCCTGGACCTGGATCGCGTCGAAATTCGCGGTCTTGGCAAAATCGCAGTAATGACAAAGGAAACTGCAGAACGGGACATGGATGTACAGTCCCGCCTTCACGGTCCATCCGCCTTTGTGAGGTCCCGTTCCAGCACCACAACCGACTCGATGTGCCACGTGTTCGGGAAAAAATCGAACGCGCGCACTGACTTCAGCGCATACCCGCCACGGATCAATGCCCCGACATCCCGCGCCAGCGTCGCCGGGTCGCAACTTACATAGACGATCACGCGCGCGCCAACCTTTTGCAGTGGGATCAGATCTTTGTACATGCCTTCGCGCGGCGGGTCCGCGATGACCAGGTCAAACTGCTCGCCCTTCTTAGCGCACTTCCAAAGATGCTTCTCGGAACTGCCGGCGAGATAAAGCGCGTCCGTGATCTTGTTGATCCGGACGTTCTCGCGCGCGGTCGCGATCGCCGCCTCGCTGAACTCGATACCCTCGACGTAACGGCCCTCGCGACACAACCCGAGGGAGAGGTTGCCGCTGCCGCAGAACAAGTCGAGCACCCGAGCGGGCTGGTAACCCTCGACAATTTCGTGAACAAGAGACCGCACAAGGCGATTGTGCGCGACGTTCACTTGCTGGAACTGTCCCGGACGCGTGTGATACTTGATTCCGTTTTGCTCGTCGAAAAGAACGAGAGGCGCGTTTTTCAAGTCCTTGATGAAACCTGCCCAGAAAACGCCCGGCAAGCCCCGCAGACCGTCTACGAACGCGTCAAGGTCCCGGCAGGCCGGATCCGGAGGGTACACCGTGATGACGACTTGGGGGCCAGCCCCTTCGCCCTGCGGAGGAATTTCCTGGATTTCCATCCGGTATGGCGTCGCCTGCCGCGAATTCTCTGGCCGCGGAAAACGGACCTGCCCCAGACGGGCGAGGAATTCGTTGACGACAGGGCGCGCAATGGCACAGCGATCGATCCGGACAAGGTCGCGTGATCCGCGGCGGAAATATCCGCAGGACACGGATCCATCACCAGCGAAAACACCACGCAAGAAGATACGGTTCCGGTATTCGAGCGTCGCGCCGGACCCCGAGACGGGAATCCCCAGTTCGCCGTCAAACCTGCCGATGCGACCCATCGCCGTCTCGACAAACTGCCTTTTCCACGCCAACTGGTTCTCGTAGGTGATGCCCTGCCATTGACATCCACCACAACGGTCACTGAACTGACAGGCAGAGGGGCCGCGGAGGCTTGATGGAGACTTGAACGCGGCAATGCGCGCATCCGCGTAACGCCCACTGTCCTCAACGACCTCGACATCGACCACATCGCCGGGCACCGCGTCCGCAACGAACACAACCTTGCCATCGACGCGGGCAATCCCCTTGCCGCCGAACGCGACCGAGGAGACGGCTACGTCATTCAGCCGTGGCA
>CAWUNT010000244.1:0-4073 GCA_963923405.1 uncultured bacterium
CCGTTCAAAGAATCAATCGCCGGCAGCCCCGTCTGAATCCATCAGCAGCGCCTTGAAAGAGACGCGGGTGTTCGCGCCGCCGCGCGCGTTCGCGAAAAACGCGCACATCAAGAGTCCGGCCCAGTACCAGAAACTTTGGGAGCAGTCGGTCAAGAAGCCAGAGGCGTTCTGGGCGAAGCAGGCCAGGGAACATCTTGAGTGGATCAAGCCGTTCAAGAAAGTCCTGCAATGGAAGGCGCCGCACGCGAAATGGTTCATCGGCGGAAAACTGAACGCCAGCGTGAACTGCATCGACCGTCACGTCGCGGCGGGGCGCGGCAACAAGGCGGCGATCATCTGGGAAGGCGAGCCGGGCGACAGTCGCGTCCTGACGTACAACGACCTGCTGCGCGAAACGTCGAAATGCGCGAACGCCTTGCGCGAGTTGGGCGTCAAGGCAGGCGACCGGGTGGCGATCTACATGCCTCTGGTCCCGGAAACAGTGATCGCGATGCTGGCCTGCGCGCGAGTCGGCGCGATGCATTGCGTGGTGTTCGGCGGGTTCTCGAGCGAGGCGCTTGTCGATCGCATCAACGACTGCGGCGCGTCCGTGGTCATCACGGCAGATGGTGGTTACCGCAAGGGGGCTGTGGTTCCCTTGAAGCAAAATGTGGATGTGGCAATCGGCCGGTGCCCGACAGTGCGGCACACGCTGGTCGTGCGGCGTACGGGGTCTCTTGTCAACATGGTGCCCGGGCGCGACCACTGGTGGGCGGACATGCTGGGGCGCATGCCGGGCAAGTGCGAGCCATACGCGGCGGACAGCGAGCATCCGCTGTTCCTTTTGTACACCTCCGGGAGTACCGGCAAGCCAAAAGGCATTTTGCACACAACGGGTGGTTATCTCCTGGGCGCTGCGTTATCGGCAAAGATGGTCTTCGATTTGAAGGACGACGATACCTTCTGGTGCACGGCCGACGCGGGATGGATCACGGGGCACAGTTATCTTTCGTACGGGCCGCTGGCCAACGGCGCGACGATCGTCATGTACGAGGGCGCGCCCAATCATCCTGACTGGGGACGTTTGTGGAGCATCGTCGAGAAGTACCGCGTGACGATCCTCTACACGGCGCCGACGGCGATCCGCGCGTGCCTGCGTGCCGGTGACTCGTGGCCACAAAAACATGACCTGTCGTCGTTGCGCCTTCTGGGAAGTGTCGGCGAGCCGATCAATCCCGAGGCCTGGATCTGGTACCACGAGATCATCGGCGGCGGACGTTGTCCGGTGGTTGATACGTGGTGGCAGACGGAAACGGGCGGCATCATGATCTCGCCTCTGCCGGGGGCGATCCCGCAAGTGCCGGGGTCGGCGACGAAGCCATTTTTTGGCGTCGTGCCTGACATTGTCGACAAGAACGGGAAGTCAGTTCCCGCGGGCAGCGGCGGTTTTCTCGTCATCAAGAAGCCCTGGCCCAGCATGTTGCGGACCATATGGGGCGACGACGAGCGTTTCAAAAAGCAATACTGGTCGCAGATTCCGGGGATTTATTTCACCGGCGACGGCGCGCGGCGCGACAAGAAGGGCAACATCTGGATCATGGGCCGCATCGATGATGTCCTCAATGTCTCGGGGCATCGCCTTAGCACCATGGAAGTCGAGAGCGCCCTGGTCGCGCACGATCAAGTCGCCGAGGCCGCCGTGGTCGGTCGCCCCGATGAACTGAAAGGCGAGGGAATCGTGGCATTCGTGACTTTGCAGGCCGGGTTCAAACCCAGCGACCAACTTGGTGACGAGTTGAAGAAACACGTCGCCGCGCAGATTGGCGCTCTCGCGCGCCCTGACGCGATCCGTTTCGCCGACGCGTTGCCGAAGACGCGTTCGGGAAAGATCATGCGGCGCCTGTTGCGCGACGTCGCGTCGGGACGAAATTCCGCGCAGGACACGTCGACCCTCGAGGATTTGTCGGTAATGGCGAGTTTGCGGGCCGACGGTGAGGAATAGGGGTCAGGCGGACTATTGCTATAAGTCTCTGAAATAAAAAGAATAAATCGGATCGGGGGGCAGTGGCTCCCCTTTTTTTCGGTCAGTTCCGGAATTTCCTCCAGTTCGGGATTGGAACTTCCGAAATGACCGGGAGTTGTTCTCCGTCCACTTGAGGTCTGACGATGAATCACAAGAGATTCTTTGGCGTGTGGGCCTTGATTGTTTTCGTCGCGACGGCCGTCGCGGGATGCAAACCAACGAACAGGGCAAAAGGAAAATCGTTTCTCGCGTTGAACGCGCGGGTCGCGGCAGGTGAGGCGCCATCATTTGATTCCGTCGCGAGGTGGTTCGAGGGCGCGACGACAACGGCGAGCCCTGATGGTGACGCGGCGTTGGCCATGGCGCCTCCCGAGTTGCGTGATGGCCTGGTCCGTTACGTCCGCCAGCAAGCGGCGCGTACGGGCGACTTCCAGCGCGCGATTGGCAACCAGACGGAAATTGAGAGGCTTCTTGATCTCGAGACGCGTGAGATGATGGATATCGTCCTTGTCCTCATCAATCCGCGATACATGCCGCAAACGGATGATCTTTTCGCCGCGTTGCTGCGCGTACCCGGCATCCGCGACTATGTTGACGCCGCCGCGATGCCTGCCCTCGTGCGAATCATGCGCCGTCCCCTGAATGATTTGTACGGCAGCATGGAACAGGAGCGTTTGAATTACCTGAAGCAACTCAAGAAGGTGTACGTGACCGACGCGGGCGCCGCGCAAAAACTGTCTGGCGACCTGTCCCGTAATTGCGCTTGGCTGAACGCGTTCCTCGCCCGCGCTGGCGCCCTCGGCGCGAATCCTCTTTGCGCGGCCATGGGTACGACTGACGGAGGCGTCGGCGGGGCTGTGCCCCGCTTCATGTCGTTGTTTGCTGGCCTCATGCGTGCCATCGACTGGCAACAGAGAGCGCGCATGTCCCAGATGGGTCCGTTGCCTGGTGGATCCATGCCAGCGGGCAATCGCCCGATCAGCCCCGACGCGCCCAATTTGTCGGTTTTGCGCGGCGTTGCCCCGGCGGGATCTTTGGGCCGGGGAGGTGATTACCAGAGCGTTCGCAACAGCGGTCGGGGCGGCAATCGCAACCAGCCCTCAAACGATGACCCGGCGGGGGAAACCGAGTGCCCGGACGGGTTCGAGTATAACGGCGGTGCCTGCGTCCCCGTCGCGGCAAGCGGCTCATACAACATATCCCGCGGTGACTGGCTGTCCTCAGAATCATCCGCGCGGGGGCAGGGCGACGACGGGTATTTCTCCGACGGAGGCGAAGCCAAGAGTTTTTGGGCTGCCCTCGTGGGCAGGTCTTCCAGGACGGGCAAGGCCGGAAATGTTCTGGACATCCCCGGGCCTCCGCGTGTCGATTGCGAGAAGCGCGGGAATCGCGGAATGGCCCTGATCATCTGTCAAAGGTACGTCGCGTATCTGCCGAAATATAGTCAGATCCGCTCAGGCGCCGCGAAATCGCGCGGCAAGAACCTGGATGGAATGAACGGCCCCGGAATCTATCCGCCCGGCATGCCCGGCGGGCAGGGGGTTCCATCCGGCAACCGGCAGAGTAATTTTGACGTCCTTCTGTACGCGGCGTCGCCCGTTCAGAACCAGGGCAGCGAGGGCGCGTGCACCGCCTTTGGCGCGACGCACACGGTCACCGAGATCATGCGCAGCAAGTTCGACCCGAATTACACGTTCGACGCGTGGGCACTTTGGAACCGCTACGGGAATCCAATGATGTCATCGGCGGAATCTGCCATGCTCGGGTCGCCGATGGGATCGGCGCGCGTGACAGACGTCCGCAGTTTGTCCAGCGCCCAGGACATTATCCGCGTGTTGGATGGCGGCAGCGCGGTCTGGGCGGCTTCTGACGTGGACGATTCCTGGGACGGGGCGGGCGGCAGCGCGGCGACCTTGACATGCAATGGTAACGGAAGCGGCCATGCGTATGCCTTGGAGGGATACGTCATGGATTCCAATGCCCCAGGCGGCGGATACTTCATCGTAAAGAACTCATGGGGTCGCTGGTGGGGCGAGGACGGGTACGGATATTTCCCGTTTGAATGCATGAA
>CAWUNT010000245.1:0-4073 GCA_963923405.1 uncultured bacterium
TCGGCATCGAGGTTGTCCGGTGAAGACGATGCCTGGATTCCTGAACCCGACGCGGCGGCCAGCGATTCCGGCGACCTCGTCGTCCCGCGCGACATCCAGGACTCAAGTTCCATCGCGCTTGAGTAAACCGTTTGCGTGGCGAGCCACGAATCGATCGCGTTGCCGAGTTCCGTCACGCTTTGAAACCGGGATTCCGGATTTTTTTGCAGGCAACGTACGACGATGCGGTCGATGTCCATGCTGAGGCCGTGCGTGCGGAATCTCGGATAAACAAAGTCCCCTTTGTTGATTTTTTCGATCACGTCGGCGCTGCTGGCCCCTTCATAGGGAAGGCGACCGGTCAGCAGTTCATAAAAGACGACACCGAGGCTGCAAATGTCGCTGCGCGCGTCGATGTTGCGTCCCCGCACTTGCTCCGGGGACATGTAGCTGGGCGACCCCATGAACATGCCGGTCTGGGTCTTGCGATGGTTTTGCGTGTCCTTCGCGATGCCGAAGTCCATCAACTTCAGACGCCCGTCCTGCGTGACCATCACGTTCTCGGGTTTGATGTCGCGATGGACGATTCCTGACTTGTGCGCGTGTTCCAGTGCCCGCGCGATCTCGCGGATGATGCACGCGGCTACGATTTCCGGGATGCGGCGATCGGCGCGTGATTCCTGCATACTTGCCAGGGTGGTGCCAGTGACCAGCTCGGCAACAAGCCAGAGTTGTTCGTGCTCCGGGCCTGAGAAGTCATAGATACGCATGATGTTCGGGTGATCCAGTGTCGAGACGGCTTGCGCTTCCTGCTGGAACCGGGAACGGATGTCAGGGTCGCGACGAAGGTGATCGTGCAGGATCTTGACGGCAACATATCGTCCGAGTTTTTCGTCGAGCGCGCGGTAAACGTTGGCCATGCCGCCTTCACCAAGGCGGTCGAGGATCCTGTAGCGTTGTCCGAGTACCGAATTTCGCATGTCGGGTGGATCGGCTTAAGTTGCCGATCACTTTAGGTTTTTTGAGCCCCGTCAGACCTCGTGGGGGAGGATGTCGTGGTATGACGTAAATCGTTTGAATGGGCTGTAAAAACGCAAGTTTGAGACGCGGCTCGTGTAAAGGCACGCGTAAGACTCGACCTGGTTGGCGAAGCGGGATCTCTCGAGGCCGACTTTCATCAGGCCGCCCCAGACCGGGTGGATATTCGCGTCACGCTCGGCGATGGCTTGTTTGATTTGTTCGTCGATTTCGACCAGAGCGCCCTGTTTCTCGTGGGCTTTCTCCAGCAATTTTTCGTTTTCCGCCAAAAGATGCCGGGCCCGGCGATTGTCGCCGCGATCCGTCGCGATTTTTGCCTGGCGCGCGTTCGAGGCGATCTTCGACCTGAGGATTTGCAGATCCTCGTCGCAGGACTCGCGCTCGGCGATTTTTTCGTGGATATGGAGGAGTGCCGGTCGCAGTTCCTCGATTTTCAACAACTCGCGTTCGAGTTCCTCGACGACGAGCAGCGTCCGCCAGTTGACGGATCCTTTTGAGCGGATGATGTCACCGTAAATGTGATCGCCAACGTACAGGATCTCGTCACCGCGAAAACCAGTCAGTTTTTGCAGCAACTGCGCGTTTCCGCCCTGGTAGATTTTCCCTGCCTCAAGTGGCCCCGTCGCCGCTGTCAGCAGGTTCGACTGGGTGACGACTTCGTAGAATGGCTGGGTGCCGGTGAAGAACCCCGGTTTTCCCGCGCCGACAATCACATAACGGAAATATTGCCGCCAGTCCGGGAAGTCGGAACTGGCGTCACCGAGGATGTAGTTCATCACGGCATTTGTGTAGGTGAAGTTCGAGTTGGTGAGAAGGAACAGGTGCTTGCCGGCATCCATCGTGCGGATCAGCGCGGTCGCGAGATGCTTGTCGCGGATGAAGAAACGTTCCGGGTTGCGAAGGACCTCGTTCTTGATGCTGCCATCGGCGTGGCTGTTGTCAATGAACTGGCGGAGGTCGGCGTAGACCTCGCGGAAGGACTTCTGGATCTTGCCGGGGTTGTGGTTCATGTAATCCACGATCTCGGCGAACAACTGCACTTCGCTGAGGGCAAAGAAGGAGTCCATCGACAAGAACTCATACGCCTTGAAACTCTCGCTGTTGTAGAGTTTGTGGCGCGTTTCCTTGTCCATGCGTGTGTGGCCGTGGAACGCGATTTTCACGTACTTGTGGCCATCGACCTTCAGGATGTTGCCGCGGTCCATGTCCACGAGAAGGCCGCGGATCAGGAATTCGGGCTTGAACTGAAGCGTCTCGAGTTCAGCGGGATAACCCGCGTCGATGAATTTTCGCAGGGTCGCGCGAAAGGCGAGAGCCTCGAAGTTCTCGCGGTTGTACATGGCGAGCGTGTGATCCATGTCAAAGCCGATGGCCCGGGTGTTGCCCATGTTGAGCGACCGGTTGACAAAGATCCTCTGCCATTTTTCAAGTTTGTTGTGTTTCTTCATTCTTGCCGGCCGTGGTGAATTTGAAGCCAACTTGCTGGTGCAATGTGCCGTTCTCGTCCATGTACCTTCGCTGGTAAACGGCTTCCGCGTTCCCCGTGGAGTAGGTCCGGTCCCCGATGATGATCCGGATGCCTGTCAATTTCCGCCCCGGTGTGAACAGCTTGCTGCCTGGCGAAGTCCGCAGTGAAAATCCCGACGCGGACATGTCCAGGACGGGTTTTACCAGCAGGGTCTCGTTGTCCTCCGGATTCAGGATTTCGCACGTCACGTGTTCATCACTCGAGAACGTGAAGCGTTCGTCACCGCGCGTCTCACTGATCGAGTCGACCTTTGTCGCCTTGAACACAAGGTTCTTCCCGTCACTTCCAACGGCTTCGGCATGAATCCTCAGTAAATCAACCTGGATGCTGAAGCGGGGTGATTTGACAAACTCCGAAATCATGGCGAAAGGGACCGTGTTTACGAGGGTCAGGCGGTTGCCAGAAACCTCAATGACCCGCGTTCCGAAGGAAATGTCGACCATGTTGCCGCTGACGATGGCGGCCTGGCCGGCATGCACCGATGTGCCGGCAGATCTGGCCAAGTCCTCGATGGATTCTGTGTTTGGCCCGGGGGCAACCTGGTCAGCTGGCATCTCAGCGGGCCTCCTTGAAGAAAACGTAGTCCGCGAATCGCTCGCTCATCCTTTCGACCCTCTGCACATTCGGGAATGCCCGCGTCAGCGTCACCAGGAACTTGATTTGTTGGAAGTCATACTCCTGCATCGTGCTGTTCCCGTTGTCGACGTAGAGCAGGCTGGTCGACAACTGGGTGTCGTCCTGGATGTTCCAGCGCACTCCGCCCTGAAAAACGACTCCCGAGTCGTCGCGGCGGCACAACGCTGGCTCGGAAGGCTCTACGGGCGCTGGGGGCTTGGTCGGATCGCTCGTCGTTCTTTGCACGCTGTTGGTGTTGCAATTGCCGTTCATGCGAGGGCGTCCGAGGCTGTAATGGTCCTGGTAGAAACCGGCGATGCCATTCACCGCGACGGAGGGCGTGATCCGGTAATCCGCCTCGGCGAATCCGCCAAATCGCGAGAAGTCGACCCAGTAATCGTTGAAAATGAAGTCATAACTGAACACTTCGCCCGACAAAGTGAGCCGGTCGTCCGCCAGCAACTGGCTGTGGCTGGCACCTGTGCTGAATGCCGGGTTCGCGGATCCCCCGAGCAAATCGTAAGTCTTGTTGGACAGGTCGGAGGTCTCGTAATTGATCTCTTTTCTCAAGTACATGTAGGCGGTGGTTCGCGATTTTTCGGCGAAACTGGTTCCGATCCAGGGGATCAGAACCGTGGTGTCACTGATGCTCAACGAAGTGCGCAGGTCGCCCTCGTCCGCGCCGGAAAAGAAATCAGATCCAATCCTCGCGATCTCGTGTCGCCCGAACACCCCGGCGTCGAACTTTTCGGACAGCTTGCCGCGAAAATCCCCGAAGAGTGTGTGCCTGCGCTTGAGCAGGTCGAAACGGAACGGGAAATAACGCAGGTTTCCGGGGTCATTGAAAAATTGCTCGATACGGCTGTCGGTCGTGTAATAGGTCTGCCGGTACAAGTATCCGCCGGACGCCGTT
>CAWUNT010000246.1:0-4053 GCA_963923405.1 uncultured bacterium
GGGCTCGGAGATGTGTATAAGAGACAGGACTGAGAGACAGGTCGACAGTACCGTCAAGCTTGCCGGTGACACCGATTCCCTGAAGCACAGGAGCCAGCAGTGGATTCGCGCCGGGAGCGCCGGCCACAGATGCGAGCGCGAATCCCGCCAGATCGTCGATCCGGAACTTCTCGGATTCCATCTGGACGCGGCTGGGGATGAAGTTTCCGCCACCGAGGAGCGCGCCCAGCGGCAGCGCGACAAACACATCCATGGACGACTTGTCGGGGTTCTCGATGTAAGCCCGTGCGCCGACCTTTCCCGCAAGCAAATAAAAGGGGTTGACGCGAACGGACAGGATCCCGAACTTCAAGGTCTTGGCCTTGGCACCCTGACTCGTGATCGACAGCCCGCGAGCCTGGAAACCAACGGGAAACTTCGCGCCGAAGTCGTCCATCGTGATTGTCATCCCGGTCACCCGGGAGAGTCCGTTGGCAATCGATTCCTTGAGAATCTCGTACGGGAAAGTCACCAGCAGGAAAAACATCAGGCTGACACCGAAGATCACGCTGATCCCGGTGCGTCCGCCAAGTTTTTCGATCCATGAGCCCATCTCAACCGCCGACCGCGTAGCCGCGAGCTGTCAGTTTCGTGTCGAAATAAAGCCGCGTTCCAAAACGACCGCGGATTTCCAGATCCTGAACACGGATGTAATTGTTGGCCTTCTCAATCTCGATGAGGAAATTGAGGACTTTAGGGATCGAGGTATTGTTGATCCGCAGGTCCTTGACCTTGACTTCCTGCATCTTCGCGCCAAGTGGATTGTCCGCCTCCAGCGGGTTTTTCTGGACGTTGAGCCCCTCAAGTTGAACGAGGGTGTCGCGCGCGACTTTCTCAAAGAACGGCTTCACTTGCAGGTCCGACGTCTTTCTCTGGACTTGCTCCACGACCCGCTGGAACCGCGCGTCCTCGATTGAATAATCGGATTTCAACTCCTGCAACTCGTGCAAAGCGGCAAACGAATCGTTGAGTTCGGTCTTCAATCGACCGACCTGGGAAAAATAGATGACGAATGCGACTACGATGACAAAACCGATCGCGCCGGCAATCCCCGCGAGCACGCCGATGCGCTCTTTCGGTTCCAGCTTGTAAAAGCTGTCCATGAGAAAGTCGAGGCGCTCGTTGTTGGCACCAAAAGCCTTTGCCCGCAGCTGCTCCAGCAGCAAGCTGAGGCGCCCCTTGAGCTGCTCGATATACTGTTTCAGTTCATTCATAAGGGTTTTTCCCCCGTTTGGCCCGGTTTGGCGGGCTGGGTCGAGGCGGGAGCCGTCTTGCTCGCAGATGTCCCGGAAGCCCCTTCACCGGTGTAATTGAGACCGATCGTGAACTCGATCACCTTGCCGTCAGTCCCGGGCTTCGGACCACTCTGTTTTTCCTCGATGTCGCGGAATGAGGACACGGTCTTCAAGGACTCGATGACGGTCGCGACCGATGCGTACCCATCCGTCTCGCCTTTGAGTTTCAGCTTGCCCCCACCGTCTGGCGACAGGACAAAATCAAACGTGGTGACGTCAACCTTGACCGTTGAGGGAATGCGCTCGCTCACCAGTTTCAGGACCATGATCGCGGGCGTTGTCGAATTCTCACGGATGAACGTATCCACCGCGGTGCGCCGGGCAGCCGTCTCCTTGCGGACGAGGTTCCGGAAATCAGAGCGCACTTTCGTGAAAGTCACGTTTTCTGTCTTTATTTTACGCTTCAGCTCCGGAAACTGGGCGGCAATTTCCTTGATGTATAGTTGCTGCAACTGCTCGATCTGACGGTTGTAGAAGAACCACTTCACGGCAAAGCTCGCGAGGAGCAGGACTACCGCGAACGCAACGGCCTTGCTCGCGAGGCCGGCCGCCTTGATGAGTGATTCGTAGTTCTGGACATAAGCGAATTCGCCACGACGCAAGTTGATGGTGCTCAACTTCTTTGACGAACCTACAGAACGAAGTCCGATCGCGACCGACTGGGGAATGATCGCGGCATGGCTGTTCAGGGCCGGATTCAGCCTGAGGTCCGTCGCGCCAAGGTCCATCCGGGCCACATCGATTTCGAGGCGATTTGCCAGGTACTTGTCGAGGTTGGCTATCCTGGATGTACCGCCGGAAATGATCAGACGCGCGACGGGCGCTTTCTCGTATGTCTTGAACGCGTATAGCGTCCTGCCAAGTTCCTTGACCAGAGAATTGATGCCGAGAGTCATCCGCTCTGCCGCGCGACGCTCGATTCCTGACAGCGAGTCCGCCGGGTCCGCCTCGAAATCGAGGCGACCGGCCGCGTGCTTGATCTCCTGGGCTTTCGCGTAGGGAACCTCAAGGTCGCGCGCCAGGAATTCGGTCAGGAATTTCCCGCCCAGGTTTATCGAACGGAACATCCTGAGCACGTCTCCCTGGACAAGGCACACACTGGTTTTCTCGTGCCCGATGTCGACCAGCCCGACCACTTGCGAAGGGTCGAGCTTCAGGTGGGGACTGAGGTTGTAAAATGAAAGGCTGTCTACATCGACGAGTTTCGGGTCAATGTTGATTTTTTGCAGGTGCTCAAGAAAGGTCTTGAGAAACACTTTTTTCGTCAGGACAACGAGCGCGAGCGTTTTTGAGTCGGCGCTCCCGAGTATCTGGTGATCGATGATCATGTCATCCAGGTCAAACGGGACGACGTCCTCGACCTCGGAGAATATGGCGGCCTGGATTTTCCGGGGGTCCGAAAAATTAAAGGAAAGGATGCGGCTTGATATGTACTGGCCGGGCATCGCCGTGATGATCCGGTCGGCATCGAGCGCGTTTTCGCGGAACAGCTGTTCCATGCATGACGGGACAATGACATCCGGATCAACATCATCGCGGACCGGGATGATGTTCTCGTAGAAATTGGCAATTTCATACGATTTGAAGGTGTTGACGATCTCAACCGCCTTGATCGAATAACTGCCGATGTCGAGCCCGATGATTTTTTGCATTAGTTGATCCCGAAAGGCTATCCCGGCGGAATTGCAGTCAGTTTCCATTGTCGCCCGCGGGCTTTTGACCTGTCAATGCTCACAGGAATCGCCAGTGGAGAATCCGGTAAGACGCCCGGCTGGACATGTTGGCTCCATTCGCTGAACCATCGGGGACAATCCGCTCAATCACAGCCTCGAGTTCGCGCCGGGTGTCCCCGGAACTCGCCTTGACGTTGATGCGGTACGTTTGTGACATTTTACCAAACCAGGCTGCTTTGTTCGCTGGATCCGCCTGGTTGGCCGGCTGGTTTCCAGACGCCTGGTCCCCACGCGAATAACCAAACAGGCCCGAGATTATCTGGTCCACAGGCCTGTCCTTGCCCGCGATCGCCTTGAATTCGGTGTCACGTAACTTCAACAACTGGGCAAGCTTCTTGAACCGGTCCGGGCCCGCGTCCTGGAAAAGACACTGCAGCAATTCGCGAGGCGCCGAATTCAAGTTGATGCGCGCCCGGTCCTCCCTCTTTTTCCATATCGGGAACGCTGTCAGGTAGGGAGCGAACACCGAGTGTACTTCCTCATCCCAGCCTTCGATCATCCTCAACTCATCAACGGAGTCCAGAGGACCGTTCTTCGCCTTGAATGGCTTCTTTCTGCGCTGATAAGGATCCGACTCATCCGAAAATCCAGACTCCGACTCGGCGCGTGAGTCCGGATCCACCCAATCCTGGATCCGCGCGGACAACTCCATCGGCGTCAACTTCTTTCTTGCCAGGAAAGCCTTTTCGGCCGGACAGCTGAACAATGCCGTCATCATCGCGCGAACAGCGGCACACGGCTCCCTGGCACCACTGGAGCAGTAGTTGACATCGATCTTCTGCTGCTCATCCGAAATTGTCGTGGCAAATGTGGCCTCGATGGACTTCAACTGATCCAGAACCGCGGAATCCAGAATATTACTGAGGCCGAAAGCCTTCGCGAAAGACTGCATCGTCTCCGCGTCCTCGCCACCGATCGGAGGCATTTGATTCAACAACTCCCAAAGCCGGATGTTCATGTCACCCAGTCCGAGCTTCTGAAGTGCC
>CAWUNT010000247.1:0-4050 GCA_963923405.1 uncultured bacterium
GTCGTCGCCCGTGGTGGAGGACGATGTCGTCTCCACAAGAACGGGGGCCGCACCGGATGCCTCTTTCAGCAACTGGCAATCGGGGCTGGAAGGATCCGCGCAATTGGTGGCGACACTGCCACTGCATGACGTCAACCACGCGGCAACCGTGACTGTGGCGGCCAGTCTTAGGAATAACATCCTGAAAGCGCTGAGAGCATAGTCGACCATGACACCAACCCCCTTGGAGTTGGAATCGGCCGCAAACCACCGCAATTTAGAACAATTTTCAAAGCCAAAGGCCGACGTCAATCATTTCAGGACCAAGGCGACGCAGTGTCAAAAATATCTTCAAACTATTCCTGCTTGTCTGCTCCTATCGATCTGCCCTTGTTTATCTGCGACTGCCTCGTCTTTTTGTTCATTTTCTGCGCAGAAGCAGACATGACCACCGTTTTTCTGTTCAAAATGGCGTCTGGAGCCCCTATTCGCGTTCAATTAACCCGTTCGATGTGCCATAACATACTGTTTTTACTAATATTTTAGCCTTTCTGGAAGTTGTTCAATATACACCTGTTTTTTGAACTGGGTAGGGGCCTTATATGCGATTTGAGGCAAAATCCCCCAAAACCGCGCCCAATTTGCCTTTCCGGTACTCAGCCACTCGCGCAATTTTGTCGTTACGGCTGTTTTTGCAGACAGAACCCACAGTTCTGCTGGTGTTGTGTTAGTGGATTACCCAAGTTGCTTAATTCATGACCAGAAAAGCGAACTGAACGCAGTCAAGAATTCCTGCGCGCATCCGATCCTATCCATAGAAGAAATGGCGAAGTGATCCGGGAGCGGCATAGATGCCACGAATTGTGTTCACATTCTCGACATTTAAGCGAAGCGGGATCATCGCGGCCGCGACGATGGCGCTCGCGGGTTGTTTTCAAACGCCTTTCAGCAGCAAAGCCGCCATCAACGCGATCGAAGGCGGCGCCGCCGCGGTGCTGGTGACGACCGACGACACAGGAAGGGCGACCGGAAGTTTCGATCCATCGGCGGCCTACGACCAACTCCTTGCCGCGACCAGCGGAGATGTCGCCGGCACGGCCGCGGTATTCCCGCCGGGCGCGCTGTCCATCGCAACCGACATCGCCATTGAGAGTGGCTCCAGCCTCGCGCAAGGCTCTGCCTTGGCGGATCTCGGTCTGACCGTCAGCAACGCGATCGCGTCTGCCGGGGCTTCGGTGATCGTCCGTCCCGCGGACAACGTGCAACTGAAACAACCCATGGCACTTTCATTGCCCTTGCCCGATGGTTACGCGTTGGTTGACCTGTTCCTGGGCGATGACAATCGCCTGGCGATCCTCGCGAAGGTTTTCGACACGGACGGGCAACTCAAAAGCCAGTTGATCCCAAGGTCCAGCCTGACCGTCTCGGACGGCAAGGCAACATTCCAGACCATGGCGTTCGGCGCGTTCCAGACGATCGTCCTCGAAAATCCCGTGACGGAGGCCAAGACGGCAACCTCCACGGAACCGATCGTCAACAAGAGCGGCGTCGCAGTCATCACGACCACCGGCGTTGTCAGCCAGTCCGCCATCGCCGCCACGGAATCCTTGTCGCCGCTGACGTTCAAGAGATTCTCGCCGGCATTTGTCGCGGCAACCCGCGTCGTTCGCGTGACTGTGGAGTTCTCGGAGGTCGCGCCCCAGATTACCGGATGCCGTGGACAGATCCGCGACGCCAGCAAACCGGCCAACGCTCTGTTCAGCGGCGAGGTCCGGGGCAACCCGTTTGAGAATGGCACGACGGACGTGGCTGGCCCGATCATTCCCGGCACCGTGTCGGGCACCCTCGAGATGCAGCTGACGTGTCAGGTGAAAGATGGCCGCGTCGCCAAGTCTGACTGGGCATCCCTCGGCAACGTCCCCAAACCAGACCTGACTTTTCTCTCCTTCGCGCCAACATTCTATTCGAGCACGCGTCAGATCAAGATCACCGGTGAGCTCTCTGAATCCAATTCGGCGATCTCATCGTGTACGGTGAAGTTCCGCAACCCTTCGGAACCCGCGACGATCGTTTACCAGTTCACCAAAACCCCCGGGACGTCCCAGAATACGACTCCGGACACGATGCCGTACAACAAGTCCGGTCCGCTCGAGGCGTCCTCAACTTGCCTGGCGACGGACGGACGCACGGCCACCAGTTCGTGGGTCTCCATCGGCACCGTTCCCGCGAGTATCAACGGAATCCTGACCGCCGACCAGATCACGGCGACCGGGGCTCGCCTGACCTGGACCGTCCCGGCAGGGACCGCGTCCACGACCACGTATCGCGTCGAGCGCGCCGCGACCACCGTCGACTTCGACCAGAACAACACGTCAGCCATCGCCACCGTTCAAGACTGGCAAGAACCGGCAAACACCGGGTCGAGCAGCCAGCAGTTGTCGGTGTCCGGCCTGGTGTCGGGAAGTTCTTACGCCTTCCGCGTTGGCGCCAAGGATGACGCCGGCAATATCCTCTATTATCCCGTCGTCGTGGTCCGCGCCGGATCGACCAGCACTTCCGGTGGTGGCGCCACGTCGGGTTCCGGGGGCGGCGGATCTGGCAGCACAGACGTGATACCGCCGACCATCGGGCAATACGCGATCGCGTCGCAACTGGTTCCCGGAAAAATCACACTGCAAACAGGATGGGCGTATGACAACGTCACCGCGCAGAACAACCTGCAGTACAAAGTCGTCTACTCCGACAATCCTTTCACGAACGCGGCCGACTTCAACAACACGGCCCTGAGTTTCCCTGTCAGGGACTGGGCCCTGAATCCGGGGAACTCGATTGACATAACGCAAGGCGCGGCCGCCCAAGCCGGTTTCAAGTACTACACGGTCGGCGTCAGGGATCAGGCAGGCAACATTTCCCTGCATCCGTCGCTGCACCTGAAGGTGCCCGGCAGCGACCTGGCATCCGTGAATTTCTGGTCTTACCCGGCCTTTGTGCGCGAACGCCTGCCGTTTCTTGAAGTGTTCATCCAGAACTCCAACCAGGCAGCCGCGTCCCTTGAGTATTCCATCACCGTCGGGACGAAACCGGGACTGACGGACATCCTCGCGGAAAATACACAGGATTCCATCGACGGCGTGCTGTCCCTCGCGCAATCCGGTACCGGCAGGATCACGCGTGACGCCGCGTTGCAGGGGCAGGGCCTTGCCCTTCGGACGTTTTATTACGCGAACCTGACCATCTCGACCACCAGCGGCACGCCGATCGCCAAAATGCAGGCACCCATCTATGCCACCCGTCCGATGGCGGTTTACGCGTTCGAGAACAACGCGAACAACACCGGTGAATCATCGCTCACCGCGCAGTCGGCGCCCTTCCCGGGAACCGTACCGGCAGGATTCACGTTCACCAGCGCGAACCGGGTCATGGGAACGCACGCCGCGTCATTCAACGGGTCCCAGTTCATCCCAGTGCCGACGCTGACACTCTCGGCGTTGGCGGGATCGATGGGGAACTCCACCGCGGCCCTGACGGGCTTCACTGTCGGTGGCTGGGTGTACCAGACCACGGCACCCGTCGCGAACGGAGCCCTGTTCGGTTTCGACAACTTCATCGAAGTGGGCCACGGCACCAATGGCAAACTTTCGGTGTTCGTAAGGGGCATGACTTCAACTTTGCAGACCAACGTGACCCTGCCTGTCAACGCCTGGAATCATGTCGCGGTTTCCGGATGGGCGGGTGGTTCCAACACCAACGGTGGATCGTATCCAGGACAAGTCGCGGTCTTCCTGAACGGCATCCAGATCGCGACCCAGTCGATCCCGGGGACAACGACGCGATTTGATTCGGGCGCGACAACCTCGGATTACTTCAAGATCGGCGGCAATGTGTGGAGCTCATCGGACGTTAAATTCAACGGTCAGATGGATGATGTCTTCGTGGCGCCGTGGTCTTTCTCGGAACGCATGCTTGGTCAATTGTCGTCATCGCTCAACTGTGATTACGACGAAGTCATGACCGGTTTGGACATCCGGTCCGGTGCCATCATCGACCGTTTTGGCGTGCGCTGCAGCAAGT
>CAWUNT010000248.1:0-4038 GCA_963923405.1 uncultured bacterium
CGCCACGGCGATCGCTGGCACGCGAATCGTTGTTGAAGTGAAAAAACCCGGCTTCATGATTGTTTGATCGGAGAACTGGCTCAGGCCTTGAGGAAGAAGGCACTGTAGACGGCGCCCAGCATGAAAAGTCCGGCCAGGGCATAATTCCAGCCGATGCGCTCGTTCATGTAATAAATCGAAAACGGGACAAACACAGACAAAGTGACGATTTCTTGCAAAATCTTCAATTGCGCGACCGACAGCGCTCCACCGTATCCGATCCGATTTGCCGGGACCTGGATCGCGTACTCAAAAAACGCGATACCCCAGCTGAAGAGGATTGCCAGCCACAACGGCGCTGATTTCAGGTGGCGCAAATGCGCGTACCACGCAAACGTCATGAAAACGTTGGACGCGACCAGAAGCACGACTGTTTTGAGGACAGGACTCATTGGTTTAATATTGAGTCAATGATGAGCACCAATCAACCAACAAATCCGTCATCCGCAAACCCGTCCGATGCCACACCTGTTTTTCTGGAATTTCACGGTGCCGCGGGGGAGGTCACGGGCAGCCGCAGCGTGCTCCGGATTGGCGCAGGCACTGGCAACAATCCGGTGCCGCTGAGGATCATGGTGGACTGCGGGCTCTTTCAGGGGAGCAGCGATTCACGCGCCCAGAATTGGGAGCCAACCCAGCCGCGCCCGTCGGATGTCTCCGCCGTCGTATTGACACACGCCCATCTTGATCACTCGGGACGCCTCCCGCGCTACTGCCGCGAAGGATATTCGGGCCCCATCTTCTGCACGGACGGGACCGCCGATCTTGGGAAAATCCTTCTTCTCGACGCCGCGTTCCTTGAAGAGGAACAGGCCGCTTACGCCAGACGCACCGGTTATTCGCGCCACAAGAATCCTCTCCCGCTGTTTACCGAGCATGACGCCAACCTCGCGATCGACCACTTCAAGGTAGTACCGAGGAACGAATGGCAGAAACTCGGCGAGGACGTCAGCTTCCAGTTCCTGCGCGGCGGCCACATTACCGGCGCCAGCATGGTCCAGTTCGCGATCGGGACTGGCGAAATCTCACGAATCGTCACCTTCTCAGGGGATCTGGGAAACGAACGCTCCCTCACCATGCGGCCGCCCGTTGACCTTGTCGAGACGGACATCCTGGTCCTGGAATCCACATACGGCTCGCGGGTTCAGAACCGCCGCCCGGCGTTGGAGATGCTCGGGAGCATCATCGCTCGCACTATCGCGCGCAAAGGAGTTGTCGTGATCCCCGCGTTCGCGGTCGGCCGGACGCAGGAAATCCTGTACATGATCCGTCTGCTCGAGAACCAGAAGGCGATCCCGCAAGTTCCGGTGGTACTCGACTCGCCAATGGCCACCGCGGCGACGCGGACATTCCTGCAACATTCCGAGGACCACCAGGTCGCGACCAGTTTCAACGGCGGCCCCGACGGATTTCTGCCCCGTTATTTCGAGACAACTCATTCAAGCGACGAATCCATGGCGACCTGCATGCGTGAGGGCCCCATGATCATCATCTCCGCTTCCGGCATGCTCAACGGCGGCCGCGTCCTTCATCATTTGAAGACAAGGCTCCCGGACCCCGCCAACTCGGTCATCTTTGTTGGATACCAGGCCGAGGGAACCAAAGGGCGCTATCTGATCGAGCAGGGAAAAGAGGAAGGTCACATACGCATCTTCCATGCGGAAGTTCCCGTCGAGGCCGAGGTCGAATCTGTCGACAACTTGTCTGCCCACGCGGACCAGGAAGATCTTGTCGAATGGGTTGGCCGCATCCAGAGGCGCCCGAAAAAAATCTTTCTGAACCACGGCAGCAAGGAATCGTCGGAGGCGCTCAAGACGCGACTCGAACACGCGTTCCCGGACATCCAGATTTTACCGATCCACAGTCCCGGCGAAATCCGGATAATGTAAATTTACCAATAAATACGGTTACTTAAAATTTTTTTTAATTTTCCGTTTAGTTCCCTCCAAACCTGCCGAACGCATCTAAAGTAGGAATAGGAGGTGCCCTGTGAAGGACAAGTCAAGATTGACGCTTGTGGGACCGGATACGCCGCTCCAGCGCCCACCGAGGTCGGGCCGTTCAGCGACCAAAAGGACCGTGGCCGGAATCATGTTCCAGCCGGTGATCCAGTTGAAGATCGCTGCTTACAACGCTTTGGCCGCGGCGATATTTTCATTGGCCTTGTCGCTGCTCTTCTACCACAACCTCCAGATGTTCGCGAACACGTTCATCGACCACACGCAGGCCGACGACGCCACGATCAGCCAGGTGTATCACCACATCGAAGGCGTCCGGGTTTGGGCGCTACTGACCCTGATCGGATACGTCGGCGTTTCGATCGCGGTTTCGCTGAGCATCACGCAACGGATGGTCGGATCGACCGTGAGCTTCCGCAAGCACATCCGTGCGATGGCCAACGGCGACCTCTCCAAGCGCATCACCGTCAAGAGGGGTGACGCCTTCCAGGACGTCGCGGAGGAACTCAATTATTTGTCTGATTCCCTTGCCCGGTCGCGTGAGCGCGAGGCAGAGGAATCCGTGAGCGGCAGACGACGTGCTTCCGGGGATGGCCTGGACACTTGATCTGTTCATTGATCAGCCAGGTTGATCGAGACTCACAGGGAACCGTCAACCTGTCTGCCGCGTAAAAGCAAAGGGTCCATCCGGGAGGATGGACCCTTTGTTCATTTGCGAATGACTGAATCCGGTCAGTGCGCGCGCGTCAGCATACCGTTGTCGCCGCGAACCGCGAACAGCTCGTTCATTTCCGCAGCCTTCAGGACGGTCGAAACCTTGATGTTCGCCATCAGGTTCATGCCGGCGACCGGGCTTTCCGCGGTGCCAAGGTTCGAAACAGAAACGTTGTCCACGTTCATGTTCAAACTGTATCCCCAGACCACAGACACGTTCTGCGGAACAATGCTGGCGCTGGCAATGTACTTGCCCTTGCCGGCGTAGGAACCGCCGTACTGGTAGACTACGGTGTACTGGACCTTGAACACTTCCATGCCGAACCCGTTTGTCCCGGTGTAGTCGTAAGACTTGTACTGCAGGTCCGAGAACCCGTGCAGTTCGGAAGCGACTGTCACGCCTTTCGGGAAGGCCGTCGCGAAGTCGAACTTCACGTTCATGACCGGCTTGCCGGCCGAAACAACCGCCCAGACTTTCTTGCCGATGTTGATGATCTGATCCAGAGCCACGTCGATGGCACCCAGGTCATCGTTCATCGCGCCGGCCGGCACCATGGCTTCTCTGACGGAATGCGCCTTCACCTGGGCAGCGATCGCGGCCTTCACATCCGAGGGCGTCTCAACTTCTTTCACTGTGACGCTCAGGTCATCCGCGGTGGTGGTGCTGACCGCCAGAACCTTGGCACCGGAGAACACGTCATCAACCGAAGTTCCGCATGCCGAAACAGCGAAACCGACAGACAAACCCGTAGCAAGAACACGAACGAACTTCATACGTTCCTCCACAATGGTTCAGCACCGGACTGAAAGCCCGACACAATTATTTGGCCCTGAAAAACTGACCACTTTATCCCCGGCTGAGGCTGCTTTCGTCAAGCAACTTTTTTCCGCCTTGTTTCCGGCACTTCGCGGCGATGCCCGCACTAGCGCCGCGTGGCGTTGCCACAACCGCGTTCCACGACTTGCTGCAGTCGACCATGGCGGGGTTGCACGCATAGACCGATTGACCGTAAATCCGGCCACTCTCCGCGTCGAAAGCGATCCGCCGCAAACCTTTCAAGCGGTCGCCGAAGGAATTGAAGTCAAACGTATCCACCAACTCGACCGGGGCGCCTGGCAAAGCCTTCAAGATGAGGCCTTTCTTCTCCTGCTCCAGCCCCACCGCAAGGCAGTTACCGGAAGCGGCAACGGAACGCGGCGTACCGCCGGTCTCGAACGAGGCAATTTCTCCGGTGGTCACGTTGGCGACATGAACCTGGCCCGAGCCGGCAATCGCCACCCGCGCGCCATCGCCCATCGAAACCGGTTCACCCGCGCGCTCCAGAGG
>CAWUNT010000249.1:0-3970 GCA_963923405.1 uncultured bacterium
TCCGGGTCATTTCCGGAGGCGAGATTCTGGCAGACGTTCCTGTAGATCCGAAGCGACAGGAGTACCCGCTTTCGTTCAAGCTCGAAGGGCGCGGCACAGGCAGGCAACCGGTGAGGCAATTCCGGATTGAGCTCGCAGCCCGGGTGCCGGAACTCCTCGGAGCAGTACTTGGAGTGGCAGATGATTTCGTTGTCGCTGAAACACAGATGGTGGACGTTAAATGAGCATCAATCAAGAAATCCGGCAATCGCACGCGCTGATTCCCCAGGAAGTCATCCGCATCAAGCGCGACGGAGGGGTTGTCTCCCTTGAGTTGTTGCGCGCGTTCCTGACGGGGTTTCTTGAGCAGAAGGTCGAGGATTACCAGGTCTCGGCTTTCCTGATGGCAACGCTTCTCAAAGGAATGAACGCGCAGGAGACTGCCGACCTTACCACTGTGATGCGAGACAGTGGCAAGGTGATGTCCTGGGACTATCCGCGTCGCAGTATTGTCGACAAGCATTCCACTGGTGGGATCGGTGACAAGACTTCTTTGATCTTGCTGCCTCTGTGCATACTCGAAGGTTTGTATGTTCCAATGATCGCAGGGCGTGGGCTCGGTCATACGGGAGGCACCCTGGACAAACTCGAGGCCATCCCCGGCATGGAAGTCAGGGTCCCTGCCAGCAAGATGCGCGCTCAACTTGACCGGTTGCACGGCGGATTTTTCGGACAAACCGAGGAAATTGCGCCGCTGGACCGGCGCCTTTACGCATTGCGCGACGTGACCGCGACCGTTGAGTCCATCCCGCTGATCACGGCCTCTATCCTCTCGAAGAAGCTGGCCGAGGGAATCGGCGGGTTGGTCATGGACGTCAAGTTCGGCAGCGGGGCTTTCATGCGCGAGAAGTCAGACGCCGAGGCTCTGGCGAACATGATCGCGGCGACAGCCCGCCGGCTCGGAATCGAGATCCGCTGTTGCCTGACGGACATGGGATCACCTCTCGGGCCGATGGCAGGCAACGCTCTGGAAATCGCCGAGACGATCGACATCTTGAAAAATGAGGGACCGGAGGATTCGACAAACTTGTCAATTGACCTCGCGGCGCACATGGTCGCGCTTGCGCGTCCAGACTCTGATTTCGACGAGACGGTCTCGAGGCTTCGTCGTCACCTTTCCAGCGGCCGGGCATTCGAGGTTTTTGGTGAGGTGGTTGCCGCGCAAGGTGGTGATCGCCGCAAACTGGATGACCGGGATTGGTTCATCAAGGCACCGGTCAGGCATCGTGTCGAGCTGCCCGCCGCGTTCCGTGACGGCGCGGTGATTGAGGCGATTGACGTACGGAAGCTGGGAGTCGCGATCCAGTTGATGGGTGGAGGCAGGATGAAGGTGACGGACACGATCAATCCATTTGTCGGACTCGCTGGTTTGAAGCGGGTTGGTCACCACGTTGAACACGGCGAACCGCTCGCGGAGATCCATGCGCAATCCGTATCGGACGTCCAGGCCGTGCACGATCTGGTCGCGAGCGCTTTCGTCCTCGCGCGTCCAGGACAGAAAGTTGAATCCGGAAAATTGATCTGGAAGGTGATCACATGAAAACACGTCCACTGTTTGACGAGAGCGCCATTGCGAAACGCATCAAGGAACTTGGTGAGCAGATAACGCGTGATTACGCGGGCGAGCCATTGCTCGTCGTGTCGGTACTCAAGGGGGCGTTTATTTTTACGGCGGATCTTGTCCGGCAGATCAAGACGCCCCTGGAGATTGATTTCATCGGATTGTCCAGTTACGAGGGAACGCAATCCACCGGGCATGTTCGCATCACATCGGACTTGTCCTCGAAAATCGAGGGCAGGAATGTTCTTCTTGTTGAGGATATTGTTGACACGGGGAAGACACTGGATTTCCTGCGGGACATGTTCAGCTTGCGAAACCCGAAGTCGCTGCGGGTATGCACATTGTTATCCAAGCCAGAGGCTCATCAGATGAAGACCCCGGTGGATTATGTTGGTTTCGAGATCACCCGGGAGTTCGTCATCGGATATGGCCTTGACCTCGATCAGCGTTACCGGGAACTTCCTTTCATCGCGCAGGTGTTGTGAATGGCAAGCAAATCCACGGTGCGCATTGGCCAAATTCTTTTGATTGCGTCGCTGGTGGCCTGTCAGGCCAAGGCACCCGATGTTTCCACGCCTCCGCCGACTTCCACAGCGCGACCTCTGGCGACGCCATTCAACTCAAACACAACCGCGGGCCAACAGCCATATGTTCCGCCGGTTTTGCCGGATCCAGGCAGAAGCGCTTACGACGCCCAGATGGAATTGCAACGCAGGCAACAAGAGGCGGCGCAGAAACAGGCGCAGACGGCAGGATTGCTGTCTTTCTTGAGTTGCACTTTGCAGTCCGGGCTCGGGAGGACGGGGATGGAGGGCATCCTTGGCTGTGCCGGGCGTGGCCTTCAGGCGACTTTGGCATCTGGCATGTCGCCTGGCTACAGCAGTTACGGTTTCATGTCCACGGGTGGCGGGATGACGGGAGGTTACACGACTGGTGGGTACACGACCGGTGGTTATACGACGTCAGGTGGATACACCGGAGGTTACTCGACTGGTGGTTATACGACTGGTGGTTATACGACTGGTGGTTATACGAATGGTGGCGGCATGACGGGTGGTTATACGACCGGTGCTTATACGACCGGTGCCATGCCATTCGGTCGCTGAGAGGGGTAAAGGATGAAATCGAATTTCTGGAAAGTCGTGACTGTCATCGCGATCCTCACCTTCACGGTTTCGTGCAAACCCAAGTCGGACAGTGTTACGAAAAGTTACGACGCGTTCGTCAATCAGCAACGCACAGCGCAACAATGCTGGCTCTCTGAGTCTGGGCTCGCGGCGCTCGCCCAGACAAATCCTGGACTTCACCGGAAGTTGGTCGCTGAGTGGAGTCAGTCGCGTGATGTAATCTTGTCGCGCCTCTCCAGTGACAGTGAGACCTCACCGGAATCGATTGACGCGTTGCGCCGGACTTGGCTGGCGACGCCGCCTTCGATCCGCGCGCTGTTTGTCGCGCCGGAAAGCGACGCGCAGATCCGCTTGGCCAGCGCGTCCTCATTCCCCGCGAGGTGCGTGCCCCCGCAACGGGGAACGGCAACTGGTGAGGCAGTGGATTTGCAGGCTTGCTGGCGCGTTGAGTCACAAGGTAGTGGTACGTCGGCTCCTCGCATCATCCTGACTGTGTTGAATGATCCAGCAGTCATTCATCGCGTATTCATTCCGGTGATCGTCGCGACGACGATGGAAACGCGGTTGCAGGCGACGGGACAGGCTGTCGCGTCGATGCAGGCCAGCCTGGCTGGCAGCCTCAAGGCACTTGGCGAAGCCACGGTGGCTGACCTGGAAGGGTCTGGGAAGGGTCAGAAGTTATTGCGGGATTTTGTGAAACGATTCGGTGCCGCCGACAAATCCCAACTGAGCGCGTCGGTGCCGTTTCAAATCCTTGCGCTCGCTGAGTTGCTCGACGCCGCTTACTGCTCTCGTGAAACCTACGAACGCTTTACGGTCTCGAATGACTTGCCGATGCCAAAATCTGTCGCCGCGATCCAGCAACTGGCAGCCGCAGATCCTGAACAGATTCCCTGGTTCCTTAGAAAGTGACTCGCGGGCCTGTTGCCTGGCGTCACGATCAGGAAAGGGTCTTGAGTTCGCTGATCAGTTTGTTGATTTTGTCGAGGCTGTTGCGAATGCGAGAGAGGCGGTCGCCGAAGTCATTTGCTTCGGTCTTGGCCTTGTCGGAATCGCTGATACGGCCAGTCAGGTGGCTGACGTAAAGAGGCTTGCGTTCGTTGCGGACGAACTCCCCCGCGGATTCCTTGCGACGCTTGAAGTCGCGAAGGCTGACGAGATTCGGATTGGACGGGATTTCGCCTTGGGTGTTCTTGTCTTCAAAGTTCATTTCAGCTTCCACTTCCACAACAGCATTCAACAA
>CAWUNT010000250.1:0-3967 GCA_963923405.1 uncultured bacterium
TCGAAGCCTGTGCCCTTCTTCGTGATTCCCCGGAGTTCAAAGGCGTCAACTTCCACTGCGTCATCGCGGGCGACGGACCCTTGCGCGACGCGCTGGAACAGCAACGCATCGCCCTGAATCTCGACAACCACGTCAGTTTCCTGGGATTCATCGCGAAAGTGCCGGAATTCCTCGCGGCCCTGGATATCTTCGCCATGACTTCCATTGACGAAGGACTCGGGACGTCCGCCCTCGACGCGGCCCACGCTGGTTGCGCGATCATTGCCTCCAACGTCGGCGGGCTGCCCGAGATCATCACGGACAACCAGTCCGGCCTTCTCGTCCCGCCGCGCGACCCGGCCGCCATCGCCGCCGCCATCACGCGTCTCGCCCACGCCCCCGAACTCCGCGCGGCCCTCGCCCGCGCAGGCCACGAAAAAGTGATGCGCGAGTTCTCCGTCGACGCCATGGTCGAAGGCAACCTGCGTGTGTACGAATCCTTGAGCCGCTAAACTTGCACCGGCGAACTCGCGCCGCTCTAGAATTGATCGAGTATCCGGAGTTGCTCCATCGCAGTCTCCCGTTTTTTGGGATCACCCCCGACTTGGAGGTAGCTGCGAAAATAAGCTTTGGCCTTGGCGAAATTCCCTTGCTCCAGAAAAATCGCGCCCAGGCGGAAGTAGGCGTCATCCGCGTACGGGAACTTCGGATCCAGGGCAAGGGCTGACTCAAAGTGCCCGATGGCCGGGTCCATTTTCCCCACCCCATGGAAGGCGACGCCGCAATAGTGGTGCATGTACGCGATGGCCTTGCGGAACATGGGCTGTTTCCTATCGTCGAGCGGAAACCATTGGCGGCAAAGCTCCGCGAGTTCATCATTGCGTCCCTGGCGCAACATCAGCGCCCCGAGGGTGTAATGAGCCACATAGTGTTCCGGAGACAGCTTGATGGATTGCTCCAGCAGATCCCCGGCACGTTTGTAGTCCCCTGCCTCAAGATAATGCGCTCCCAGTGACGCCATGGCGATGTGGTGGTCAGGTCTCCGGTCAATCATGCTCTCGTACAAGGACACGTTGTCGCGCCAGATCCGCGTCTGCAGGGCCGAAGCCAGGCCAAGGCCCGCGATCACGATCGCGCACGCCACGGTTACGGCCCGGGCAACGTTCGGGCTCTGTTTTCCTGCGGCCGTGACCAACTCCGCGATCACCAATGCCACGCCGACCATCGCAAGGTAGCCATACCGGTCGGCAACGATGCTGGTGTTCTGGAGAATGAACGTGGTCAGCCCAAGGGTCGGGAGAAGTCCGGCAACCCACAACAGGAGTCCGAATGAAACGAGCGGCATCCGCCGGATCGTGCCCAGAATCGCCAAGGCAATAACGCACGGGATCACAATGGACTCCCAGGTCAGGGGCGCCTTCAGGGTAGCCGTCGCGGAACGCAAATAAACCGGGATCAGACCGGCAGGCCAGAAAAGTTTCTCAGCATAGAAGCTGACGCTCTCTGCCACGATCCGGGCGCGCCCGGCAAGGTCAGGAACCAGATCAACGTTTACGCCCTGGATCGAGTTAGCGACGACAGCAAAGCATAGCGCGACAATCCATGCTGGCCAGGACCTCGCCAAGTCCTTGACGCTTCGCTTTTCAAGAACGAACCAGTCCTGGAACAGAATCACGAGGGGCAAAACGACCGCCGACGGTTTGGAAAGCATCGCCATGATGAACAGGGCGATCCACCCCCACCGGGAAGTCCCTTTTGACTTGAGGTGCAGGATCATCGCGCCCAGAACAAAGCTGGCCGACAACAACCCGCGGAACTCCGAGATCCATGCCACCGACTCGACTTGCAGCGGGTGCAACGCGAACACGAGCGCCCCCAGCAGCAGGGGCGTCCTGGATTCCACGGTTTCCCCGCTTTTTCGTGAAACCAGTTCCAGCCAGAGAAGGACGAGGCATGCGTTCAGGCCATGCAGCAGGACGCTGGCGACATGAAAGATACCTGATGTCGATGAGATCGCGTAAAGCACGCGCCAGAATGTGTAGGACAGGGGAATGTACATCTCAAAATAGGGCTCTGACCAGATCTGGACGAGCGCGTGTCCAAGGGGAAGGCGCATCGCCGGGTTCTCGGGCAGGTGCTTCAAATCGTCGTAACTGACAAATTCAAAACCAGCCGTCACCGCGAAGCAGGCCAGAATCGCCCCGAAGAGGGCCGAGAAGGGCAGCATCCAGCGGCGATCGACTGTTCTACTTGCAGGTATGGGAGAGAGTTTCTTTTTCCGCATCGAAAACCCGCGTCAGTTTCAGTGAAGGGTTTCAGGGTCAGCGGAAATTCTCTCACATTCGCAGTCATGCAGTCGACCGGCGTCAAGGTTCCCGCCCGCCATCGGTGATGATCCATGACCTGGGCGCTGCCATCAACGCCTGCCGCGCGGCCTCGGCCGACACCGGGTACTTCGCATCGGCGAAAAAGCCCACGTTGGTGGGCAAATTGGACTGCCCGCTCCACCCGACCAGGATTTTGCCGTAATTCGCGCTCGACAGGGCCGTCCCGGTGAACATCCGGCCAAAGCCCTGAGGTCCGTAGGATGGGGATTGATAGCACGTCTCCTGGTTCCCGCCCTTGACACCGACAATGTTCCAACGACTCAAGTCCTGATCGAAACTCGATGCGCCATCGAACATGTGGCAAAATTGCGCGACAGATGCGGTATTCCACCCACCAATATTCTGATTGAAGCCCGTGGCCGACTTGAACATCCGGTCCATGATGGTCACAGCGCCAGTGTCCCAGCGTCCGATGTCCTGGTTGAAGACGGTCGCTTCCCAGAACATTTTCGACATGTTGGTTACTGCGGACGTGTTCCACCCACCAATGTCCTGGTTGAAGGCCGACGCGAGATAGAACATCCCGGTCATGCCCGTCACACGACCAGTGTTCCAACGCCCGATATTTTGATTGAAAGCGCGCGCCTGAGAGAACATCCACGACATGTCGGTAACGGAACCTGTGTTCCAGGATCCTATATCCTGATTGAAAGCCTGCGCGTTATTAAACATCATCCCCATTCCAGTTACCGCGGCCGTGTTCCACGCACCAATATTCTGATTGAAGGCCACGGCACTGACGAACATCTGGGTCATCCTGGTGACACGCCCTGTGTTCCACGATCCGATACTATGGTTGAACGCCGTCGCCCCCCAGAACATCCCGGTCATGTCGGTCACGCGACCAGTGTTCCAACGCCCGATATTTTGATTGAATGCGGCCGCGTTGTAGAACATCCACGACATGTCGGTCGCAGCCGCCGTATTCCATGACGCGATATCGTGGTTGAACCTGGACGCGCCATGAAACATTCTGGACAAGTCGGTCACATTCGAAACGTCCCAGTTTTCCATCCCCGGTACCGTCACCACGGACTCGCAACTCCAAAAAGCCGCTCTGAGATCTTTGACCCCGCTCAAGTTTGGAGCGTCTGTGGCTGAAATCGTCATGCTCGAAGCATAAATAAACGCGTAAGCTCCCAGCTTGAACTGCCCCCACGCCTTGATCTCTGTCAGTTTCTCGCACTCGGCGTTGCACTCCCAACTTCCGATGTTCCCGTAGATCCTGACCTCGTATGTGCCTTTGTCGGCATAGACATGTCGCCACATCAAATCCGAGCCGCCACTGCGGCTGATCGAACCATCGCCCCAGTGGATTTCAATTGATCCGGAGGGAGCGTGCGGAACCGGCATGCGGATTTCCCGGTCGCTGGACATCGCCAAACTCTTCGCAAAGTCGACCCGGTTCTGAGGCCATTCCGTCTGCCAACGGGTGATGAATGGCGGGCCTAACGTCGATTGCGCCTGGCCGTTGACCGGTAAGGGCGTCGGGATCGGAGTCGGTATCGCGGCCGGCGGGACAACGGGGGTTCCGACGGGCGGCGTACCGCTGGACGCATCGGCGGATATTTGTGTGTCCGTGGGTTTCTGGACGCCGCCTG
>CAWUNT010000251.1:0-3963 GCA_963923405.1 uncultured bacterium
TTCAAAGCGAAAAGGCAAATTTCGAACATGTCCTCGAGCTGGTTGTCATTGAGCCGGTCAAGATCAAGTTGACCTCGGACTCGGATCAGCCGGTGATCAAGCAGTTGAAGCCTGACGCGTACCGTTACACATTTGTCGATCGCGCTGAGTTGACGATCTACGATGCTGCCGCGGTGGAGCTCGCGTTCAACGGCCGCAGCCTCGGGTCCCTCGGTGCCAAAGGCCGGATTCGCAAGCTCATTTTCCAGTCAGGTGCTCCGGAATCCGCGATGAATGGCGCGGTTGGCAAAACTGAAAAGAAACTTTGATTCCCCTGCTGAAACCGGGACATCGTTTTTTGTGCGGATCCCCGTGATTCAAGTCGGATTGATTTGTGCCGATTCTCATCTTGCAAGTCGTTCGCGGCTTGCACGAGATGCGATGCCGGAACAGGTTGGTTATCGACCTGCACGGAGATGGAACGGATGCTGACTCTCGTAGTCAGTTCCAGGAAGAGCGCCGGCCAAGGATTGGCCCGATTGCCAAGAGGGCAGTCGAAGGGGTCTCCAGACCGCAAGCATCCCGAAAGTGAAATGCCGCGATGACAATACAGACGATTGTTGAAATTCCTGCCCTGGACGCATTCCGCCTCAGCCTTTTCTCGGCGGGACGCAAGCTTGCCTTTGTTCCCACCATGGGAGCCTTGCACGAAGGTCACATTTCCCTTGTCCAGCAAGCAAAGCAGCACGCGGACTCGGTGATCTGCAGCATCTTCGTCAATCCGTCCCAGTTCGGGCCGGGTGAGGATTTCAACCGTTATCCCCGGACTCTGACCGAGGACGTCGCGAAACTGGCCGCTGCCGGATGTGATGCCGTTTTCCTTCCAAATGTCGCCACTATGTATCCGGAAAATTTTCAGACCTGGGTCCGCAACGAGGCGTTGGAGAATGATTTGTGTGGCGCATCCCGTCCCGGACATTTTCGCGGCGTGTTGACTGTTGTGATGAAGCTTCTGAACATGGTGCGCCCGGAATTCGCGCTGTTTGGCAAGAAGGACTATCAGCAGTGGCGCCTGATCGAGAAGATGGCTCTCGACTTGAATTTACCCGTGAAAATCATCGGTGGTGAGACGATCCGTGAACAAGATGGCCTCGCGATGAGCAGCCGGAACCGCTACCTCAAGCCAGACGAACGGCCGGTAGCCACGGCGATCTCAAAGGGCCTCAGGGCTGCCGTCGAAAAGCACAAGTCCGGCGAGAAGAACTCCAAGGCGTTGGTCGAAATTGTGGCGAGGGAGATTGCCGCCCATCCAGCGATCAAGGTCGAGTACCTCACCATCCGTGACCAGCGCTCCCTGGCGGACGTTCCGGGAGTTATTTCCAGCCCGGCGGTAATTCTTGTGGCCGCCAGGTTGGGAGACCTGCGATTGATTGATAACATGGAACTTGATCCTTCAGTCTGATCAACCTTGTGGGTTTGTTGGTTCCATGGTCCCTCTCTTGACAGCAATTCAGTGGCTGAGGCTTTTCGGATGGGTCCGCCTCCCTGTCCGTTGGTGGGTGCAGGCCAAGACGTTGCCAAAGGATCCGCTCAAAGAGGCGGGTATAGATCCATCAAGGCCAGTTTGTTTCGTGACACCGACGGGTTCCCTGAGTGACCTGATCGTCATTGATGAGCAGTGTCGAAGGCTGGGCCTGCCGCGTCCCCGATACCAGGCGTCCGCGTTGCGTGAAGGTTCGGTGCCTCGTGCCGGCGCGGTGCACATGTTCTTGAGCAGCCTGAGGTTGTTTCAGGCGGACCGGGAAAGCCGCAAGGAAATTCTCCATCCTCTGACCCGCATGGTCGAGAATGCGCGCGCCAATCCGGGTTTCAATGTCCAGCTGGTTCCGGTTTCGGTTTTCTGGGGGCGCAATCCTGGAAAAAGCGAGCAGAGCATCATGAAGCTCTTGTTCTTTGACGATGAGCATGCGGGAGTGATCCAGAAGTTTTTTATCGTGTTGGTCCAGGGGCGTAATGTCCTGGTCCAGTTCGGCAAGCCGATCAACCTGCAAGAGCAAGTGGCCTCAGGTGAGTCCCCGGACCAGGTGGCACGAAAACTTTCCCGCGTCATGCGTGTGTACTTCAAGACCCAGCGATTCCTTTCAGTCGGGCCCAACTTGACTGAAAAGCCGCGTGTCGTTGAGACAATCGTTCGCACAAGACCCGTGCGCGCGCTGATCGAGGACGAAGCGCGCCGTTCAGGCAAGCCTGTCGCCAAGGTGGAGCAAGAAGCCCGGCGTTACGCTTTCGAGATCGCCGCGGATCCATCCTATCCATTCGTCCGCGCGGCTGAGATCACCCTGAGATACCTGTGGCAAAAAATGTTCACGGGACTCGTGATCCGCGGGATTGAACGGGTCCGTGAAATCGGATCCAACCACGAAGTGATTTACATGCCGAGTCATCGCAGTCATATCGACTACTTGCTGCTTGGGCAGTCGTTGTATTCCGAGGGGTATGTCGTTCCGCACACTGCGGCCGGGATCAACCTGAATTTCTGGCCGGTTGGCGGCATCCTGCGCAAAATCGGCGCGTTTTACATACGCCGGACCTTCAGCGGGAATAAATTGTACGCAGCGGTTTTCAGCGAGTACGTCCACCACCTTGTCACCAGTGGATTTCCTGTGAAATTTTTCCCTGAAGGCGGGCGCAGCCGTACCGGAAAATTGCTGCAACCCAAGACCGGATTCTTGTCCATGGTCGTTCAAAGTTTCCTCAGGAACTCGGATCGTCCGATCGCCCTGGTCCCGATTTTTCTTGGGTATGACCGCGTTTGGGAAGTCAGGACTTACGTCAACGAATCCCGCGGGGAGAAGAAGCGGGCGGAATCCATTGGCCAGCTTCTTGGCGCCATCGGTGACCTGCGCAGGACGTTCGGTTCAGCCTACGTATCGTGCGGTGAACCGATTGAGCTCGGTGATTTCCTGTCGGCGAGGCGCCCGGGTTGGAAGAGCGAAGTGATCCAGTCGGAGGCCCGTCCGTCGTGGGTCAATCCAATAACCCAGGAAGTCTCGGTCGAGATCATGAACCGGATCAACGCGGCCGCCGTTCTTGGGCCTGTCTCTCTTGTCGCGACAGCTTTGCTGGCGGTGCCGAATCGCGCTCTTGCCGAGGACCAGCTTTGCGAGCTGCTGGACGCCATGCTCCAGATGCAGCGGGTTGCTCCGTTCAGCAAGTCTGTTTCGATCCCTGAAATGGATGGCAGGACGGCGATTGCCGCGGCCGAACGTGTCGAGGCATGCCGCAGGTTGCATTTGCCAGGCGGTGACGTCATTTATGGTGACGAGGAAGACGCCAAGGCCCTCACATATTACAACAACATGACCGCGCACTTGTTTTTGATGCCGGCCATAGTCGCGCGGGTTTTCCAGCACTGTGACCAGATGACCGCGGCGGATGTCGTGGACGCGGTGGCCAGTACCGTGCCGTTTGTTCGCAATGAATTTTTTCTTGGCATCGAAGATGGCAACATACCCGCGCACGCGGCTGATGTGCTGAGCGCCATGGTCGCGGCTGGATTTGTGGAAGTTCCCGGACAACGGGTCTCCGGGCGTATTGATCCGGATGAAATTGTATGTCGCCCTGGATTGTCCTCGAACAGGTTCCTCTGGCTTCAGGCGCTGTCACGGGTTTGCGCAGGGGCGCTTGACCGGGTCGGTGTGGGGTTGGCGATGTTGGGCGCGTCTGGCGTGCCGCGGGCTTTGAAAAGGCAAGAGTTTGAATCCGCCTTTGCCGCGACCGGCAAGAGGCTGGACACTTTGCGGGGATCTGACGTGACCGGGGCGTTCGACGCGCCCCAGTTGAGGTCTTTCGTGGATGTCCTCGTCAAGCGTGGCATGGCGGAGTTACAGGAGGTCCAGGCCGACGCTTTCAACCCTGACGAAAGCGCGACGGAGTCAGCGACGGTACAGCAGATCGTCTGTCTCTTATACACATCTGACGCTG
>CAWUNT010000252.1:0-3915 GCA_963923405.1 uncultured bacterium
CGGAGATGTGTATAAGAGACAGGGTCGATGTCGACCGGCTGCGGATGCAGGCGCTCATGCGGATAGACGCCGATCACTGCCTGCAGGCGGAACTTGCTGAGGCTCACCCAGTCGGCGCGCCGGCCCGGGGCCAGCGTGGTCTCAACTTGGGTTTCCGGGGACAGGTTCCAGCTCACAATGGGGCTCCAGTTCGTGGTGCGTCAGTTCCCGGACTTACCCCAAACCGGCGGATTCCGCAGCTCTTATCGTTTTCTCAATCGGCCGGCATTATGGACTTGGCTTCCCGCATCCGGGATAATGTTAATGATCCAAAAAATCCCGCGTCGATGCAGCAGGAGATGTTGAAATCATGGTTGAAAATACCAGCCACTTGATCCGCCGGATTGTGCTCGTCTCGGTCGCGGTTGTCGTAGGCTCCATCACGGCAAGTTTCGGCGGCATGTCTGTTGTCTACGCCATGGTTCTTTTTGGCGAGGATGACCACCTCAAGAAATCAACCATCATGGCCAGGATCAACGAGGAAACGACGATCCTTTGCCAGGATGAGCAAACCCACATCGGCAGTTTCTTCAACACGGAACATCGCCGTTACGTCCCGATCGAGGAAGTTCCTCCGGCCATGATCAACGCGATTGTCGCGGCCGAGGACAAGAACTTCTTCAAGCACAGCGGGATCGATCCGGTGGCGATCGTGAAGGCGTTCGCGGAAGGGTTGCAGGGACGCAGGTTCCGCGGTGGATCAACGCTGACTCAACAGACGGTGAAAAACATCCTCGACCGCTGGGAATACTCCCTCGGGCGCAAGATCCGTGAGGCCATCGCGGCCCTTCAACTGGAACGCATGTACAGCAAGACGCAGATCCTGGAATTTTACCTGAACCAGTTTCACGTGTCTGGCAACGGGACAGGCATCGGCATCGCCGCGAAGTATTACTTCAACAAGGAAGTGAAGGATCTCGACCTGGTCGAGTCGGCTTTCATCGCCGGATCCGTGAAAGGTCCCGGCAAATACGACCCGTTCATCAAATACACGGTCGAGCGCCGCGAGGAGGCCGTCAAGAACGCTTTTGAGCGCAAGAACTACGTTTTGCGCCGGATGCTGGAGCAAGGTTGGATCAAGGAAGAGGAATTCAAGGAAGCCGTCGAAAAACCGGTTCCGTTCAACCGTGGCAGTTTCCGCACGTCTGAGGTTGCCACCGTCAGCCTCATCCGTTCGCAGTTGGATCGCAAGGAAATCCTCGACGCCCTGAACATGGAGAGTGTCGACGAGTTGAACTCAGCGGGGCTCAAGATTTTCACGACGATCGATTGCCCCCTGCAAGAGGGTGCCCAGTTGGCGATGCGCCGGAACCTGTCGCGCCTTGAGACGATCCTGGGCGGTTACGCGCCGGAACCGACCGACAAGTTCGTCCGCCAGCGCGACGTCACGGTGAACGATTTTTATTACGGCAAGGTCGACAGCGTCGTTAAAAATACGAACAACGCCTCGATCCGCGTCTCCTTCGGACTCGCCAACGGGACCATCCCCCATGAAGCTCTGGTTCGTTACGCGAAATTGCTCGACCTTCCTTACGGACTCGGGCCGCAAGCGCAATTGAAGAAACTTCTCGACGCCGTCCGCCCGGGGGACATCCTGTTCACGGAAGTGAAGGAATACGACAAGGAAAAGCACGAGGCTGTGCTCGAGATGCACAAGCGCCCCAAGATCAACGGTGGCCTGCTGGGCGTCGAGAAGGGCGAAGTCCGCTCGGTCGTCTCAGGTTTCGATTCCCTTGGTTTCAACCGCGCCGTGTTCGCGAAACGCCAGCCGGGTTCCGTTTTCAAGTCCGTGGTGTTCTACGCGGGATTGCAACTTGGCTGGTCGGTACTCGACCGCCTCGACAACGAGCGCCAGATTTTCCCGTACCAGTCACGCCTTTACTTCCCGCGTCCGGATCACCCGTCGCCCTACAAGGAAGTTTCGATGATCTGGGCCGGGACGATGTCCGAGAACCTGGCGTCGGTTTACCTCGCGGCACACCTGGTCGATAAACTCAACTACGACCAGTTCAAGCAGCTGATGGGCGAGCTCAACCTGGTGCCTAACAATGGCGAGTCGGTCCCGGACTTCCATTTCCGCGTGGCCCGCACGACAGGCGTGCAGCTGGACAACGAGGGCGTGCGGGAGTTCCAGTTGCAGAATGCCATCGCCGACGTGGCGCCGGATCTTGTCTTCGCGGGACAGCCGGACACATTGCGCAAGCTAAACAAAATGTGGTGGGGACGCGGCTATATCTCGGAATTGCAGAACATATTCGGGCGCGTGAAAGACAACATGCCGCCTTACGAAAAGGCCCTGCGTCTTGGACTCGTCCGCAACAACTACCTGCGTTTCGCGGGGCTCGCGACAGAGCTCAACAGCGACTGGACGACGGTAAGCAAGAAAGTAACGGAGAAGGGGATCGAGGGGGCTTTCAGTGACCCGGCGATCCAGCACATCTGGAAACGGTTCAAGGTTCTCGCCGGAGTCGGCGCGCGGCCGCAACTCGGTTACTTCGCGACTCTCGAGGGAGAGGATCCGAAGCGCGACTTCAAGTCCCGCGCGGACCTGGAGCGCATCGCGGTGGTTCCGGGACGTCCCCTGAACCTTCTGGACGCCCAGGCCATCTGGAGCAGCGGCGTTTTCGTGACGGCCGACATCCAGCTTGGGGATGTCCTTCTGGACGGCTACCTGCCGGTCAATACCTTCAACAAACTCCAGAAGTCGATCAACGAGCGTTACGACGCCATCATGTCGCAACAGTCGGAGTATGACCTTCATCGCTACTACCAGCACCATGATTTCCGCATGACGCTGGGACTGCGCTACCTCGTGCAGCTCAGTCAGGCGATGGGCGTCCAGAGCAAACTCGAGCCGGTCCTGTCTTTCCCCCTTGGTACCAACGACGTTACCGCCGGCGAGGTGGCCAAGATCTACCAGACTTTTGTCAGTGGAAAGATTTACCGGTTTTACAAGGACGGACCCGCCAACCAGTTGAACTTCATCCGCCGCATCGAGGACCGGTTCGGCAACAAACTTTTCGAGCCCAAACCACTCGAGCACCAACTGGTCAGCCCGCAACTCTCCGTTCCAATGCGCGAGATCTTGAAGCGCGTTGTGACCCACGGTACAGGCCGCCGCGCCCGTGGCGAGATCTACGTCCAGGCTGGTGGCAATCCCCCGGTTCCGGCCGTCGCGGCCGCGGTTCCTCCTGCGCCTGAGGCCAAGGGCAGTCGCATCCGCATGCCGGCGTTTGGCAAGACGGGGACGACCAACGACTACAACAACGCGTACTTTGCCGGGTTTTTCCCGATGCCGAAAACCAAGGGACAGGCACTGCGGTTTGACGACAACATGACGATCGCGTCATACGTCGGATACGACCTGAACAAGACGATGCGCCGGGGTGATGTCAAAGTCACCGGTGCCGTCGGCGCCCTTCCAGTCTGGATCGACTACGTGAAGGTCATCATCGACAAGCACAAGTTCGGTGAAATGGTTGATGCCGAGGATATCAATGTCGTGGCCAGCGGCGAGTGGCCGATGCAATACGAAAGTGGCGTTGGTGCCCTCAATGTCGACTTGCCGCGCGGTACGGTCCTTCGTGGCAGCGATTCCGGTCCAGCGGAGGTTTTCGCGACAACGGACATCGAGAAAACCGGGGAGAACCCGGACAACGAGTTCGCGATTGGCAACCAGGTTTCGACGGTGATTCGCGTCCCGACCGAGCGTGACGGGGCCCTCCGTTTGTTCAGCCTGTTCAAGGCCTCCGACACCAGCGCATTTGGATCCGCGCCCGCGGCCGCGCCGTTGCAAGTTGACGAGAAGCGCCTCCCCGGTGGCAACCTGCCGCTCAGTGTCCTTGGCGATTCGCCGTCGGGCACAATCCCCGGGAA
>CAWUNT010000253.1:0-3874 GCA_963923405.1 uncultured bacterium
AATGAGCTCCCATCCATTCTGGAAAGAAAGGCAAGGTCGCGATGTACACGACCATTCCAACAGCGAAACTGGCAGGGAAACTCAGCACAAAAACATTGAGTTGCGGAACAGCCCTCGCAACAAGTCCCAATGCCGCCTGGGTGAACATGAGCGCGATCAGGACGGGCGCTCCAAGTTGCAGGGCGACCTTGAACAGGCTCGATGTCGTCTGGAAAATCGTGCTGGAAAGCGGAGCGATTGCGATGGCGACCTTGCCAAGGGGGAGCAGGTTGAAGGTTGTCAGGATCGCGTCGATGAACAAGTGGTGAAGGTTCAACATCAGGAAGATCGTCATGAGGATGACGCGGTGGAATGACGTGAAAGTATCCATTTGCGCGCCGGCATCAGGCAGGAACAGGGATGCCGTACCAAAGCCCATCTGGTAGCCAGTGATGGATGCTGCCATGAGAAGTCCGTCAAAACTGACCCGGGCGAGGTATCCGATGGCGACACCGATCACCAGTTCCTTGATCACCATCGTCGCGAGCATCAATACGTCGGCGCCCTGGTCAATCACAGGCGCCACCGGGATCGCGTGCGAAACAGCCGCCGTCAGCGCGGCAGAAAGCAGGATTCTCGCTGGTATCGGAGTTGGCGCGTCTCCGAGGATGGGCAACGCGAACACCATACCCCCGACCCGCAGGAAAGCGAGCCCGTGGTTGATGATGGTGTCTACGTCATTGAAGTTGATCATCCGCGTGTCACCGCCGGTATGGTGTTGAAGATCTCAACCGTGAAATTCATCATGGTCTGGATGATCCAGGGCCCGGTGATTGCGAGCACGACGCTGAGAAGTATGATTTTCGGAATGAAAGTCAGGGTTTGCTCGTTAATCTGCGTTGCGGCCTGAACGACGGATACAGCGAGACCAACCACCATTGTGGTGACCAGCGCAGGAGCCGCGACCTGCATCGCAACCATGATTGCCTTGCCGGCGATGTCGATGACAGTCTGTTCCGTCACTGGCACTACCCTCCCTTCCAGCTATCGTTTTCTCTCCCTGACGGGACTTCAGCCGTATGTATGGAAGCTTTTCACGATGGACCCGATGATCAGCGCCCAGCCGTCGACGAGGACAAACAGCACCAGCTTGAAGGGCAGGGAGACGATTGTTGGCGGCAGCATCATCATTCCAAGTGCCATCAGGATCGCCGAGATGACCATGTCGATGACGAGAAACGGAATATAAATGAGAAATCCGATCTGGAATGCGGTCTTTAGTTCGCTGATCATGAAGGCGGGCACAAGGACAGTAAATGGTACGTCATTCGCTGATTTGGGCTGTTCCTTCTTCGAGATGGAATAGAACAGGCCGATGTCGCTTTCCCGGGTTTCCGCAAGCATGAATTTCCGGACTGGCGCCGCGGCCTCACCAAGTGCCTGCTCCTGGGTGATTGCTTTCGCGAGAAACGGCGTGAGTGCCCTTTCGCTGAGAGTGTCGATCACGGGTGACATCGTGAATGTCGTGAGGAACAGGGAAAGTCCAACGAGCACCTGGTTCGGCGGCATCGTCATGGTACCGAGGGCCTGACGTACGAAGCTAAGTACGATGAGGATCCGGGTGAACGAGGTCATCATCAGCAAGATCGCAGGCGCCACTGAGAGTATGGTCAGCAGCGCTACAATCTTGATGGCCGGGACTACCCCGTCCGGATCGTCTTTTTGCGCGAGATTAATACTGAGTGACGGCAACGAGGTGTCGGCGGCATGCGCGATGGTGCCGCCAACGACGAGGGCCGCAAGCACCACGAGGGCGACCTTGCAGCCTGGTGACAGCCATTTTCTCGTCCAGTCAGATGACTGGAAGATTCCGCAGTTTTTCACGGATCAGCCTCGTGATGTCGTCAGATGGTTTTTCGGATGATTTCCCGGAAGTCCGGGATTCAGCCGTGGCTTCCGCTGCGGATTCCAGATTGGAGATCCCGCTGTCCGTGATGGCCACGCGAACTTTTTTCGATGTCGTCGCTCCCTGGCGATTCGCGGGTTTCACGCGAGGCCGTGACGTTTGGACTTCTTCGAGTTGGTCAACATCGTTCTCTGTCACTCGTTCCTCGAAACTCTTCGTGGCCGGCGCGCTGATCTGCTGCATTGGAGCTGCTGCCATCTGCATCATCTGCACTGGTTGTGAGCGTGGGGATTGTCCGCCGACATTGGTCAGGAACTGAACGCCAGTTGGCGAAATTGAGAGCAGCACAGTCTCGGATCCGACCTGGACAAGGGCCAGTTTTTGCCGGGGACCGACGTGCATGGTTGAGATGGTCTTCATGGTCATGGGCACTGTGTCGCGCGCGAAATCGTCGCCGTCCTCGCTCTGCGGTACCCTGTGCTTGATGATGTTTTTGAGTCTCGACGTTGCTGGTGCCCTGACCGTATCGGCGTCGTTGAACTTCGGGCTGAACGGGTTGATGCGACGCCATTTGTATACAATTCCCAGCAAGGCCAGCATGAAGAGGGAAAAACCACTCGCGATGGCAAGTTTTCCCGACAGGTCCGGGACCTTGGTGCCAACGCCTGACCATGTGGGATTCGCTGCGCTGGAATTCGCGCGGGAATCCATGTCTGGGTTGGTCTCACCGGGCGCATCCTCGCCCTCTGCCATCTCTGCCTTGACGAGGTCAGCCGGAGCAGGGGCAGCCCCCGTGTCGAGCGCGTCCGGGGTCTCGCGGCTGGCGGGCGACATGATCTGTCCGCTGGACGCAATCGCGGATTCCATCTTCTTGTGATCGAGCGTCACGACGACACGGTCGGCGAGAACCTCCCCGACTGTGGCTTTTTTTACTATGGCCGCGTCGCGGTTCACGAACAGCCTTACCGCGGCATCTGTCGGTTGGCCTGTTTTGGCGTTGGGGACCTGAAAGGCAGCGATCTTTGTAATGAAAGGGCTGTTGGCATCAAGGAATGTGCCCGGTGAGGGGACCACCGTGCGCGGCAGCAGGACTTGAATGAACGTCCCGTGATCCTCAACGACCGGATTTGGTCCGTTTTCCTCTTTCGACCAGTCAGGCCTGCCACTCAACGCGACGGTTACAATCGAAACCGCCTTGTCGGATTCACCTTCGATCTTGACGATCGCGGTGCCCGTGGCCGAATTTGCTCCGGCCGTGGCCGGTATCAATGCCGCCAGCGCGATTGTGGTCCCAATAATGGTCCGAACGAGGAAGTTCATGGATCAGGCCTCTTTAGCGGGCTGGAGGTCATTAAGTCCAAACTGCGAGACAACGTCGGTCAGGCGGACACCGAATTTCTCATTGACGACAACCACCTCGCCCATGGCGACCAGCTTGTCGTTGATGAGGATTTCCATCGGTTCCCCTGCGATCTTGTCCAATTCGATCACAGAACCCTGACCAAGTTGCAGGAGATCGTTGATCAGCATCTTGGTCCGGCCCAGTTCGACGGAGACCTTCAGCGGAACATCGAGGATCATCTTGAGTTTCGAGAAATCGGTGCGCGCCAGGCGTCCGGCACTGCCGTCAAGGCCTTCCCCGCCGTCCTTCAGCGCTTCATCGAATTCCTGGGTGGTTGCTGTGTTTTCTGCTGCACTTCCGTCTGCCATGATGACCCTCCCTGGCCTTCCTGTTCGTCACATTTCAATAAGGGATTCGGTGATCTTGATTGCCCTGCTTCCCTTGAGCAGGCCCGGTACGCCGCGGAATTTCGGAATGCCTTCGACGAGTACGTCCAGTGGCATCGTCGCGTCGTTGTTCAACTGGATGATGTCGCCAGGCTCCAGCTGCATGAGATCCTTGACGCTGATGTCCGCGTCGCCAAGACGAACGATGACGTTCGCCGAAGTGCCCATGATTTTTTCCTTGATACGGTTGATCCAGATGAA
>CAWUNT010000254.1:0-3864 GCA_963923405.1 uncultured bacterium
AGACAGGAATGCTCCCGTCGCAATGAGGAAATTGACGGAGGCGTGTGGTTCGCGGCACAGGCGAGGACTGGATTCCCGGTCTTCGACGAGTGACAAGGTAATCTGGAAGATCAGCCCGGTAACCATAACCATCACGCCAAGCCAGAAGCGCGGCGCGTCAGTCGCATTGCCGGCCAGGGTGACGACTGTCGCCAGGAGCAGGCTTAGCAACGCGGGATCGAGCTTGGGCAGAGATACAAGTCGCACTGGCCGCCAGCTCCGTTTCTGTTGGATTGTTGCTGTCCGATCGTCCCTGACTGTTCAGGGAGAAAAAACCCAGCGCTTATATTCCCACGTCCACTGTTCCGGGTACAAGCGTATCCATCTCTCAATCTCGCTGGCGCACAACTGGGAGATTTCGGGCCCGGTTTTTGGCGGGGTTCCATTGGTGGGGTTGGACGGATCATGAACAATGCCGCCGATCGCACGGTAACGCCTCGTCCCGGTACGAACAGTGGCAATGGAAATGATCGGGGCGTTACACCGCAGGCTCATGGCGGCAGGACCGCCAACGAAAGCAACCGGCAGTCCCATGAATTGAACGGAATCGCCAACGCGGCCCTCGGGTTTCTGGTCCATCACCATGGCGAGGTGTTCACCGTTACGCAAAGTCCCGATCATGTCGCGGACGATAGACTTCTTGTGGCTCCAAAGGACAGACAGTCCCAGTCGTGCCCGGATCCACTCCAGCACACGGGCGCCGCCTCTGACTTTTGGTAACTTTGCCAAGGCATAAACCGGCTTGTCGCAGGCCCTGGCGATCACTGCGCCGGTGATTTCCCAGGACCCGATGTGGGCAGCGGCAAAAATCACCGGGCGTCCCGACGATTCCATTTTGCGGACAAGGTCCACCCAATCGTGGAGGTCGTCGATCACGATCGAGCCGGGGCGGACAACTTCACGACACGTGTCGACGAGACAGAGAAACTGGGAACGGAATACTTGTTTGTAAAAAGTTCTCGCAAATGATGTGTGTGCGGGCAGGCCGAGGACCTTTTCGACATTGACACGCAGCAACCGCAGTCGTCGCGAGGGGATTAACGCGGAAATAGCGGCTATTGCCGAGGATAATGATTCGACGAGCCAATCGGGAAGAATGGCCAGCAGGGAAACCAGAAGTCGAAACACAAGCGAAGTCACAGGAGCTTGATCCCGGTGGCTTCCTCATAAAATTCACGCGCCCGGTAGGAACTGCGAACCAGCGGGCCGGAAACGGCAGCTTTGAATCCGATGGACCGGGCGTAATTGCCCAGATGATCGAACTCCTCGGGGGTCACCCAGCGTTTGATTGAGAGATGTTTTTTCGTCGGGCGCATGTATTGACCGATGGTGACCAGATCTACGTCATGATCGCGCAAGTCACGGAGGGCGGCTTCGACCTCGGTAATTTCCTCGCCGAGCCCCAGCATGAGGGCGCTTTTTGTCAGGATCGGATAGGTCGCAAGTTCCTTGGCTCTCTTCAGGACGGCGAGTGACTGGCGGTATCCGGCGCGGGCGTCGCGCACACGGGGCGTCAGGCGTTCGGTGGTTTCGATGTTATGGGCGTATACTTCAGGGCTTGCGCTGAGGATTTTCATCAAGGCCTCGTCACTGCCGCGGAAATCGCCAGCCAGGAGTTCAATCTTGATGCCAGGATTGGATTCGTGCACGGCGTGAACAACCTGTTTGATGTGCGAAGCGCCGCCATCGACGAGATCATCGCGGTCGACCATGGTGATGACAACGTACTTGAGTTTCATCAGTCGCGCGCTCTCAGCAACCTGGGCAGGTTCTTCAGGGTCAAGCCATCCCCCCGGATTGCCAGTCTTGACGTTGCAGAACCGGCAACCACGGGTGCAAGTGTCACCGAGCACCATGAAGGTCGCGGTGTTTGTGTTCCAGCACTGGGCGATGTTCGGGCACTTGGCTTCTTCACAAACCGTAAAGAGCTTCCGGTCGCGCAGGTCGCGCTTGATGTTGAAATAGGTAGCCCCGGTTGGGATCCGGGTCTTGAGCCATTCTGGCTTGCCAATGTGAAGCGGTTCCTGGTCAGACACGGCGAACCTCGTGAGAACTTGGTAAACTAGAAGTCAAACCAAGGTGTTAGCACCAACTTCGGGGCAGGTCCAGTCATGACGGTCGGTAAAAAAAACAAGAAAAATCATGGTGTTAAGACCAAAAAGCCGTCGATCAAAGTACCCCGCAGGACGGTCGGCGGCGGAAGTGTTGATGTCCCGGCTCATGTTTTACATGGGTGGAAGGAGATTTCCGGGGTCGACGACGATCGGAGGTTTGCCCGCAACGCGGAAAAATTCCGCCAGCTTTGGCGGGTCTTTACCACAGGGCGGGAGCAGATCTCCCCTGAACTGCTCCAAGATCCTGGCGCGGCTGAAGCTTACGTAACTGGATTCCACTTGCCGAACGCGGCTCGCGCGGCGTTGTTTTGCCACCGGCTGGCCCAGCGATTGGGAGCGCGGGACCTCGGGGAATGGTTCGGCAAACACTTCACGCATCAGCGTGTGTTTGATTTCGGATGCGGTTCCGCGGCCTGGAGCCAAGTGTGGTTGTCCGAGGTTCGACTGAAGCGAAATACGGTCCACTTGGTGGACGCGAGCCGTGCGCTGCTGGATATCGCGACGAAGGGCATTTCGAGCCTGAGGGTCAATCGTCAGGGAACTTCGTCTCTCTACGTGGAGACTTTGTGCTCCGGCATTGATGAATTGAATTTCGCCCACTTCGACTTGCGGCAGGACCCTGTTGAGTCGCGTCTCGACCACAGTCTCGATGTTTACGTGCTTGGCTATGTATGGAACGAACTGAACAACGATTCCGCGGCTCGTGCGCGCGTCATGCAGCGTCTTGAGTCGTGTGTATCGAACAAGAGCAATGCTTTGCTTGTTCTTGCCGAACCGGCGACCGACGAATTGGCATGGGGAGCCATGGCGCTGCGTGATGAGTTGTGTCGCGCCGGATGGGTTGCTGTTTATCCCTGTCCCTGGGGTGTTGTCTCCTGCCCGATGCTCGCTGTCAAAGGTGGAGCGCGGGACTGGTGCTTCAGCGAGGGGGGATGGCGAAAGCCGGAGGCCTACATGAGGCTGGAGGAGCTTTCCGGTATCGCTCACAACAAATTGAATTCAAGCATGTATGCCCTTGCATCTCCACGACTGGCCAGGCGTCTGGCGGAGATCGCTCCCGCTGTCCTTTCCCACTCCCAAGTTGTGGTCGGGCGCCCATCGGTACCTGGTGGTCGGGACGCAGGATTCAGTTACTTGCTCTGCACGCCCCATGGTCTGATGAAGACAGTTCCGAAACGCATTGATCCAAAATTCGGGAAGCCTCGGGGATCTACCGTGACGTCGGTTGCCCGGCCTGCCGCGGTCGAGGGAAAAGCCGTGAAAAAACAGAAACGCAAAGGTGAACCCCGGTGAACTCCCGCGTTTTCTATATTTGTTTGATGTCAATGACCGCGTGTGGCGGTGCTGGAAAACCACCAGTCAAACCGGCGGAACCAGATCCCGCGCAATTGCTGCCGCCAGTGCTGCCGGCCTATTCGACACTCGATGTCATGACCAACCGGAAACTCGCGCGTCGCCTGGCGATCGAGCTTGATGAGTCGATGAATTTTTCCGCGATTGAGACTGCCATCGACGATGGCGGTGTGGTTGCGGGGATAGAAGTGGCGATGGCTTCGTCTCGCTATTTTGGCGCTGTTTCCAGGATTGTGGGCAGGGCACTTGGCGCCGATTCTGCGCGATTGGACGATCTTGATGCCATGGCGACAAGTGACACGGCATTGGCAGCAACCCTGACCAACCAGGTCCGCAAGGGGATCGCTGCGGAGACCGC
>CAWUNT010000255.1:0-3827 GCA_963923405.1 uncultured bacterium
TTTCAGATCTGGTTCGGCCGGGGGAGCCTTGGGTATGAATTGCGAGAAAACCCAGCCCGCGATGGCGATGCCCATGATCCAGGCCGAGATCACGCCGGGATGGCCACTGGCGGCAAGGGTCCCGCCCAACAACGTTCCAAGAAGGATGCTGAGAAAAGTCCCCATCTCGACCAGGGCGTTGCCGGCCATGAGTTCCTTTTCCCCGAGATGCTGGGGCAAGATCGAATATTTGACCGGGCCGAAGAAGGTCGAGTGCGTCCCCATCAGGAAAAGCGCGGTGAAAAGCACTTCATTTGATTTGAGAAAAAATCCCGCGCAGCCAAGGACCATGATCAGGATCTCGGCCACTTTGACGGCGCGCATGATGGCACCCTTGTCATACTTGTCGGCAATCCGTCCGGCGATGGGGGAGAACATGAAAAACGGCAGGATGAACAAGCCCGCGGCGGCGTTTACCAGGAAGCCGCCCTCGGCCTCCGAAGCGGACTGGTAGGCCAGCATGATGACCATGGCGTTCTTGAAGACATTGTCGTTGAACGCGCCGGCGCACTGCGTCAGAAAGAACGGGCCGAATCTACGTTGCTTGAGCAGGCCGGTGATGGATGTCGTCGATGCCATGGGAACCCCGTTGATGGGAGAGGATCCTTCGCCTTCGGCTCAGGATGACGACCCCGTCATTCTGAGGTCGGCACACCGTCATTCTGAGGCCCTGAGCGGAGCGAAGGGCCGAAGAATCCTGTCTTCCATCCCCCGCGGCGCTCCTCCCATTATATGGTATCCAGCGTCCGCATGGATCAATTCCCCTGTGACGGCGGCCGCGTGGTCCGAGGCCAGCCAGCAAGCGACGTCACCGACATCGCCGCCGTTGATGTTGCGGCGAAGGGGTGAAACCAATTGGTGGAGGCGCAGCATGTCATCGATTCCGCCGCTGTCCCCGGTGGCACCGACGGCGCTTGCGCTCAGGGTCTTCACGGGCCCGGCGCTGATCGCGTTGACGCGGATTCCGCGTGGGCCAAGTTCACTGGCCGCATAACGCACGGCGGATTCAAGGGCTGCCTTGCAGACGCCCATCAAGTTGTATCCGGCGACGACTTTCTCGCCACCGTAATAACTGAGGGTCATGATGCTGCCGCCGCGCGGCATCATTTCTGCGGCGCGTCGCGCCGTCGTGAGAAAACTGTAGACGCTGATGTCCATGGCCTCGCGAAAACCGGCCCGGCTGACGTCAGCCGTGCGACACAGGATATCGGCCAGCGGCGCCCATGCGACTGAATGGACCATGAAATCCATGTCGCGCCATTCGCGCTGCACGGCCGTAAAAAAATCGTCAATCGAATCGTCGCGGGTCAAGTCGCACGGCAGGACAAATTTCGGGGCCATCAGGTCTGTGACCCGTCGTACGCGCTTCTCTGCCTTCGCGCCTCCGGAAGACGCGTCCGGCAAGAAGTTGAATCCAAGTTGCGCCCCGGCCGCGTGCGCCTTGGCTGAAATAAAGGCGGCCAACGAAAACTCGTTGGCCACCCCCAGGATCAATCCACGTTTGTCATGTAACATCAATGCGCCAGGTTCGGTGTCGGCGACTTCGATGCCGTCTTTTCGGCGATAGCGCGAAGTTTCTCGAACAACTTGTCCGGCTTTCCCGGTTCCGGCTTCACGACACCTGCCTCTGTCTCAACGGGCTGGTCCCATGCCAGCGCGTGCATCAAGACCGAGTCCATGTGCTCAACCGGAATAACCTCGACTTCCTTCAGGATGTTCTTCGGGATGTCGTGCAGGTCTTTCTCGTTTTCCTTCGGGATGATGACCTTCTTTATCCCGCCCCGGTGAGCCGCCAGGATTTTCTCCTTGAGTCCGCCAATCGGCAGGGCCCGGCCGCGCAGCGTGATCTCGCCGGTCATCGCGACGTCTTTGCTGACGGGACGTTTCGTGAGCGCGCTGGTCAGGGCCGTCGCCATGCACAAACCCGCCGACGGACCGTCTTTTGGGATCGCGCCTTCCGGAACGTGAATGTGTATGTCGATCTTCTGGTAGAAATCCGGTTCCAGATCCAGGAAGCTCGCGCGCGAACGCACGTAGCTCAACGCGGCCTGTGCCGACTCCTGCATCACTTCACCCAGTTTCCCGGTGATCGTCAGTTTGCCCTTGCCGGGCAATATCGCGACTTCGGTGACCAGCAGGTCGCCACCAACTTCTGTCCAGGCGAGTCCCGTGCAAATGCCGACTTCGTTGGCGCTGCTCTGCACGCCGACGCGGAACCTGCGTGGCCCGAGGTACTTGGAAATCGACTTTTCGGTGATGGTTTCCGTGATCACCAGGGTCGGAACCGGCTCCGCAGGGGCTTCCGTCTCGCCATTTTTCTTTGCGCCAGCGCCCTCGGCCGGCCGCTGCTGAATGAACTCCGCAGTGGCCTCAGGAACGCCCTCCTCCGCGAGAGATTCAGATACCTCAACCTCGTGGTTTTCATCGACATCCGTGCCGCCTGCGGCCTTTTTCAGGTGCTTGCGCGCGACCTTGCGCAGGACCGAGCCGACTTCGCGCTCAAGGTTACGAACACCGGCCTCGCGCGTGTAGTAACTGATGATTTCCTTCAAGGCCTTGGGCTGGAAGGTGATGTGGCTCTTTTCCAGGCCGTTTTCCTTGATTTCCTTCGGGACGAGGTATTGCTGCGCGATGGCGAGCTTTTCCTCTTCCGTGTAACCCGAGAGTGAAATCACCTCCATGCGGTCGAGGAGTGGCTTCGGCACCGTGTGCAGTGAGTTCGCCGTCGCCAGGAACAGGCACTTCGACAGGTCGAAGTCGAGATCCAGGTAATGGTCGTTGAACGTGTGGTTCTGTTCCGGGTCGAGGACCTCAAGCAAGGCCGATGCCGGGTCGCCACGGAAATCCTGGCTCAACTTGTCGATTTCGTCGAGCAGGACGACCGGATTCGCCGATCCCGCCTTTTTCAGCGCCATGATGATTTTGCCCGGCATCGATCCGATATAAGTCCGGCGATGGCCACGGATCTCGGCCTCGTCGCGCACGCCGCCCAGCGAGATGCGCACAAAATTACGGCCAGTTGACGTCGCGACGCTGCGGGCAAGGGACGTTTTCCCGACTCCAGGAGGGCCTACGAGGCACAGGATCGGCCCTTTGAGGCCGGTACTCAACGCACGGACCGACAAGTATTCAAGGACGCGGTCCTTGACCTTGCGGAGTCCGTAGTGGTCCTTGTTCAGCACATCCTCCGCGAACTTGATGTCGCGCTTTTCCGCGGTGAACTCGCCCCACGGCAGCGACAAGACAGTGTCGATGTAGTTGCGGACCACAGTGGCTTCCGCCGACATCGGCGACATCATCTTGAGCTTGCGCAGTTCCTTGGTGACTTTCTCGCGCGCCTCTTCTGAAAGCTTCTTCTTCTTGATGAGGTTCTCGAGTTCCGCCATCTCGGCGCGGCCGTCGTCTCGCTCGCCGAGTTCCTTCTGGATCGCGGCCATCTGCTCGTTCAGGTAGTACTCTTTCTGGGTCTTCTCCATCTGGCGCTTCACGCGGGCGCGGATTTTTTTCTCCACGCGCATGATCTCGATCTCCGACTGGATGAACCCGTAAAGTTCCTCGAGGCGCGCGCGCGGATTCGTCTCCTCGAGAAGGCGCTGCTTGTCTTGCAACTTCAAGTTGGTCAGGTGGGCGACCAGCGTGTCGGCCAGCTTGCTCTCGTCATCGATCTGCGCCAGCGAAAGCGGCAGCTCCGGCGGGATGCGCTTGTTGAGACGGACGTAGTTGTCGAAGGCCATCTTCACCGTGCGAATCAGGGCTTCCGCCTCGACGCTCGGAGTCTTGTCTTCCTT
>CAWUNT010000256.1:0-3821 GCA_963923405.1 uncultured bacterium
CCGCCTCAGGATGACGGGAGCTCAGGGTGACGGGGCCTCAGCGTGACGGGGACCTTGGGATTTGTGATCGGTTTGATGCTCAGGGCTTGCCGACGTAGCGCGTCCTCTGAGCCAGCGAATAGGCCGGTTCATTCTTTTGCGTATCCCAGAATTCCGGGATGGCGTTGATCCGGCCTCTCCAGGCCCCTCTCATTAGGGTGTGCGCGGTGTAGCTGGCGCCGGCCGCGGTGGTCTTGGTTTGCGTGTGTGCATGATAATGGTAACCAAGGTCGCCGTGCGTATGCCCGCCAAACGTATCGAGTCCAGTGCTGAAACCTTCCATCGCCGGATACAGGTTTTCGTAGATCCCGTAGAGAGCAATTCCGTCGAGGCCAAAGCCAATCAGCGGTGGATGGCTCTGACCCGCATAGTCCTGGATGTTGTAAAGGTTCAAGTCATTCTTCAGGACCGAATGACCATCGCCATGATAGTGAAGTCCCATCCCCTGTCCGACGTGAATTCCATTGGCGGTGATTTCGGCTGCGCTGTGAGCCGTGACCAGTGTGTTGTTGAGGATCGGATAAATGATCACCCCGTCAATGGCGACGCCAATGCCTGACGTGCTTGCATAGTTTTCCACATTGTTGGCCGAGGGCGAGCCTTCGTCTGAGTTGAGCGTGGCTGGCAATGTGTTTTCCGTCAGAGTGCTGATCGTTCCGTAATCCTTGAGGGGAATTTTTACCAGATCGAGTTGAAGGGTCGCATCGCGCGTGACGTTTTGGTCTGGATAGTGGGCGGTGCTGCCATCACCTGGGGGGCGGGAGACGTCCTGCAGGCGATTTGGTTTGTCGGCGATGGAGTACGTTGCAATTACCATGAACGGATGGTGCACCCCGGTATCATCGGCTGCATTGGTGAAGTAAACATAGGGCACGGTGTTCATGCCGAGAGTCCCGTTTGCGATCCCGTCGGATTTGAGGAGCGTATTGAGGGCGCCCTTGCGGAAGGCCAGATAGAGAGCCTTCGGATAGCGCAATCGGGCACCTTCTGCGGCGAGCGATGCCTCGATGGTGTCAAGCATGGCCGATGCCGCGTTGGCGGTGCTGTTGTCATCCCCGGTCGCTGCGACCTGAGCCGCGTAACTGGAATCCAGATTTTGGCGAACGTGTCCACCTGCGCCTTCCATGTCGCTGATGGAATTGCCGATAAAGCTGCTGATCGGCACGGCTGGGTTTGGCTGGTACGCAATCGCGTCGGGATTGAAATCAGCCGGCATCGTCACGTCGACCGGCGTGTTCTGGAGGGTCATCTGGGTGGCGCTGCCTGATGACTGTACGAGGGCAAAAGTGCCACCGTTCTCCTGGACGTACCAGTTTTGCGCCGGAAACGAGGCATCGGGTGTTGATGAGTGGGTATAGGTGGCCAGGTTATAGCTGTAACGGGCTTTTGCCTGAAGGAGTTTGGTGCTGGAGTTGTAGGAAAACACGACATAACCGCGATTTGCGGGAGAGGTGGCGGATCCGCGATTGTTCGCGAAACTCAGAACACCACTTGAATCGGCATCCAGGGAATAGATTCCGTGCAGTTCAGAGACAATCTGGAACCAGGTTGGTTGTGAGGCGTCGGCAATGGTTTCATGGATTTTCGATAGTGTGTCGGAGTAAGTCACAAGCGTCGAGTTCGCAGTCACCGCGCCGGACGTGCCGATGCCCAGATATTTTCCGGATGCGACGGATTTGAACATGAAGCGGCCGCGATTCGACATCGAGGTTGCGCTGGTCAGGCCCGTGGGCGTGTAAGTGAAACTCAAAATCTGGTTGAAATTGAATGGCGTGTAATAAAGCGGGTCGCTGTGCGTCAAGTTTGTCGTGGCGGAACTGGCGGAACTTTGAGCGACCATGACGAGTGACGAGTCAACTTCGTCGATTGTTGTTGTGGTGTCGCCCGAATGATTGCCGGAATGTGATCGGGAGCAGCTGGATCCGGCAATGGCGGTCAGCAGGACCAGGTTGAATAACATTATGGATGTGCGCATTCGAGTTCTCCGTGATTGGATAACTGTATCAAGGCTTCGGCGGTTTTGCCCATGGGTGATGGGAAGAGAGGATCCTTCGCCCTTCGCTGCGCTCAGGGCTCAGGATGACGGGTCAGGGGATTTGCGTGGTCGGATCGTCCGGTTCCAGGAAGTCTTGGGGTTGGTTGCCCGCGGATTGGGGTGCCGGACTTGAAGCCTCGTAGTGTTCGGTAATCGGGTTGCAGGTCAGGCCGTTGTACCAGGCGTTTTCACTTGGCTTGCCGGCGACGGTCACTCGTCCGTTGACCACCTGGACGTCGCAGAGAATCGCGCCAGTGGCCTTTGGTGTTTCTTTCGTAAAAGGCACAGTCCAGCGGTCAAGGATACAAAAGGTGCCTGATTTCTGTTGGACCATGGCGAAGATGTGGTCGTTGTCGGTTTCGCAAATTTGAATCTGGTTTAGCGGATATCCCCGGCGTACGGCCTGACATCCAAAGACTGCTGACGCCTCTCCACAATGCCCGTAGACACAAGTGTTGCCGTCCGCGGCGCCGAAATCGGATTCTGCTTCCTTGCACATGGCCAGGACGCCACTGGCGCCGCGTCCTGCGTCCACGAATGCTTTACGAAAACGAGCCCAGTTGTCGGATCGTGTGCAATTGAAGTTGTCGAGTTCGGGGCTGGGCTGCGGTTCCGTAACGACACACTCGGCTTTTTTCGACCAGGTCATGATGTAGTTCTGGAAATCAGGAGGCACCGTTTCCGGGTCGGGCGCGCCCGCGTTTGACACATTCGATAAGGGGCCGGATTTCGTGGTCGTCACGACAAGGTTTTTGCAACCTGAGGCGAGGATTGCGAGCGTCAGGATCCAGGGTGTGGTTCTCATGGGCGGCATGCTCCGTTCAGGGGGTGGAAGAGAGGATCCTTCGCTACGCTCAGGATGACGAGGCTCAGGATGACGAGGCTCAGGATGACGAGGCTCAGGATGACGGGGGGAGGCCGTCTCGGATGGCTCGCAGTTGGTGAAGGTGAATGGATGTGTGGAGGCCAAAGATAGACATCCACTCTTTGGCGCGCATGGGTCCGAACCACGGGTGACTGAACTTTTGCGTGGATTCACGATCGTCGACGGATGCGCGAAGGCGATCGATCAATGAATCTCCGAATGCGATGTACTCGTTGACACTTTCCGGCGCGTTGTGCGTGACTTCTGGTTTGACGGCGGCCGTACTCGCGACCCCGATGACGGACTCATGGCGTGACAACTTTACAATGAGGTCTTCCATCTGCGTACCAACAATGAACAGGTGCCGGGCGCACATGGCGGCGGACCAGAATCGCGAACTGTCCTCCAGTCCGCGTTGCGGTGGTACAAGGACGCGCTCGGTGAGTTTGCCGGCGGGAAACAGGGCGAGCTCTCGTTTGAAACTCTCGTGGAACTTCTGAAAACGCTTCTCCGAGACATCCCAGGGTGTCCGTCCCAAGACGAGTGGTTTGAGCAGGAACCTCCCCATCCAGCGCTCATAAAAGGGAATTCCAGCGCCCGGGGCCCCCAAGGAAGCCTGAATTTCTTCAGGCGTTTTTCTGTTGTCTTGGCTCATAAGAGAGGTTCCTTCGCTATGTTCATGTTGACGGGAAGAGAGGATCCTTCGCTCCGCTCAGGATGACGGGGGCTCAGGATGACGGGATTAGACCGCCTCGAAGATGGCGGAGGCGCCCATCCCGGTGCCGATGCACATCGTGACCATGCCGTATTTTTGTTTGTCGCGGTGCAGGCCGTTGATCAGGGTCGCCGCGAGTTTCGCGCCGGTCGCGCCCAGTGGATGGC
>CAWUNT010000257.1:0-3814 GCA_963923405.1 uncultured bacterium
CCAGAAACCGCATGGTCTTCTCTGGCGCGCGCGGAAGTATCGCGCCACGGTGACGCATCGCGCATGGAAGACGCGCTCGACATCACGACGAGGAACACCTTCCCCTCTTCGTGCGGGATTGCCAGCAGCGCCAGCGGCTTCGCCGCGCTGACGATCGCGGCGACCGCCGCGTGGACCGGCGCGCGAACCATGGCCGGGCTGGCAGATATCGGAATCACCGCGGACAAGTTGTCGGCCTGGGCCCGCCGTGGCTCTGGCAGCGCGTGTCGCAGTATCAACGGCGGCTTTGTCCACTGGCAGCGCGGGGCGACCGCGGCGGAACAGCGTGTTTCGAACGTATTCGCCTCTGACTACTGGCAACTGGCTGACCTGATTGTCCTGATCGATCAGGGCGCAAAGCACGTAAGTTCCTCCGATGGTCACGCGCGCGCTTTCACCAGCCTCCTGATGGCGCCGCGCGTCGCCGCGTTGCCGGAACGCCTGCGCGAAACGATCCGGGCCATCGAATCGAGAGACATGGAACGCCTGGGCGCCCTCATCGAGGGAGAAGCCATGGAAATGCACTCCGTCATGATGACGTCCACGCCCCGTACGGATTATTTTGGCGAGGCAACCGCGCGATTCCTGTCGTGGTTGCGCACCCAGCGCGCGGCGGGAAACTTGAACGCATGGTTCACGCTGGACGCGGGACCGAACCCGCACTTGATCTGCCGCCCGGAGGACAGCGCCGCGATCGCCGGGCGAATCAAAAAGGAATTCCCGGCGTTTTCGGTCATCGAGGACCGCACTGGAAGCGGCGCCACGCTGGAGGCCGACCATGGTCATTGAAAGGCGCTTTACGGCCTGTGCCAAGACCATCCTGGTTGGCGAGCACGCTGTTGTTTACGGCGCCGACGCCGTGGCGGTGCCACTGCACGACATGCGCCTTGAACTGTCCGTCCGTCAGGAGCCTCACGGACGTCCGGGCAGCAGCCAGCGTCCCCTGTTGCAGATGGAACTGGGCGGCCAGCCCGTTTCACCACAACTCGTGGAAGCCGCGCGCGAGGCCGCGCGCGTTCTGGACATCCCGTCTCCCGACCTGAAGATCGCCGGGACTTCAAGCATCCTGATCGGCGCCGGACTCGGGTCGTCAGCGGCCCTGTGCGTTGCCCTGCTGCGCGCGATGGCGGGCGTCCATGGACGGGATCTCCCGGAGTCTGACCTTGCGCGCCTTGCAAACCGGCTGGAACAGGCCTTTCACGGCACCCCGTCCGGGCTTGACACGAATGTTGTCGCGCGCGAACGGGTCATCCGGTTCAACCGCCGCGACGGTGCCCGCGAGGTTCCAGTCCGCGGCCAGTGGCACTTCGCCCTGATCGACAGCGGCGAGCGGTGCGCGACCAGCGCGATGATTGACCGTGTCGCGCCGTGGTTCAGGAATCCCGCCACCGCCGACGCGCGCATCGCGCGGTTCAACGATCTGGCGTCATCCGCGGAAATGGCGCTGGGAACAGCGGACATGCGGATGCTTGCCGACGTGATGAACGACGCTTCAGGCCTTCTTACCGAGGCGGGCGCGATGACGCCTGTTCTTCACGAATTGCGGGAAGCGGCTCTCGCGAGCGGCGCGCTGGCAACGAAAGTAACAGGAGCCGGTGGAGGCGGTTGCTTGCTGGCCTTGCTGCCCGCGGATGGGGCGCAGGATGTTTGCAACAAGCTTGACGACCATCTGGGCGCGCGGGCGCTGATCCCGGTGACGCTCAAGAGCGGCAATGGACAAATTGGATAACGGGAAAATGGACGTGACGAACCCGGCAACCTCAAAAATCAAAATCTCCCTGGCCTTCAGTCCGGATACGGACGACCAGTTCATGGTGCAGGCCTTGCGCGAGAGAAAGCTTGACTGGGGTCCTTACGATTTCGATTTCATCGTGGGCGACATCCAGGAACTCAATGAAGCCGCACGTCACGGAAAACATGACATTACGGCAATCAGCATGGCGGCCTATCCGGACCTGCGCGAAGAATACCTGCTCATGCCTGTTGGCAGCAGTATCGGGGACGGGTTCGGGCCTGCCGTGGTCACGCGCCCCGGCGTGATGATCAACATCGCCGATGCTGGCGATTCGGGCGACGCTGGCGCGGCCGGCACGGGACTCGCCGGAATGCGGATTGCCGTCCCGGGACTCCGGACGTCGGCCTTTCTTGCGGCGCGCGCGTTGTTTGGCGAATTCGAGGCGGTTCCGATGTACTTCATGGACATCGCTCCAGCCGTGAAGTCAGGCCGCGTCGACGCCGGAATCCTGATCCACGAGATGCAGATTGACTGTGAAACCCACGGTTTGACCAAGGTGGCAGACCTTGGCGCCCTGTGGCTCAAACGGTTTGGACTTCCAATTCCCCTTGGTGGCAACGCCATCCGGCGCAGCCTCGGTGAGCACCATGTCGCGGCGTTGACCCGCTTGTTCAAGGACAGCATCGAGACCGGACTCGCTGCCCGTCAGCAGACGCTGAAGGGTGCCATCTCCACCGCGGTGGCAAAACTCGATGAGAATCTCGGAGACCGTTACATATCGATGTACGTCAACCATCGCAGCCTCGAACTGCATGATGACGTATTGGCGGGACTGGACCGTTTGCTTGCCGAGGGATCGCGCCTCGGTCTGTATGGCGCGATCGACGCGCGCGACCATGTTGTCAGGATTTGAGAGGAGCCACGTTGATGAATCAGGCTGTTGATCGGATGCGGGAAATCGAGCGGAAAATCGAGACGGGAACACGCCTGGACGAATCGGACGCGTTGTTTCTTTTCGAGTCACCGGATCTGATGCGCATCGGGGCTCTGGCGGACAGGGTCAACCGGCGGAAAAACGAAGACCGCATCTTTTACAACATCAACCGCCACATCAATCCGACGAACATCTGCGCCCTGAGCTGCAAGTTCTGCGCTTTCTCGCGCAAACCAGGCGAAGAGGGCGCGTATGCTTACGAAATCGACGAGATGGTTGAAAAGGCACGCGCCGCAGTCGCCCAGGGCGCGACTGAGTTGCACATGGTCGGCGGCCTTCATCCGCGCTGGCCGTTCAAGCGTTACCTGGACATGATCGCGACGCTGCACAAGGAGTTCCCGGGTGTTCATTTGAAGGCGTTCACCGCCGTGGAACTCGACTGGATGGCACGCAAGGAACGGCGCAGCCTCGGCGAAATCCTTCAGGACCTCAAGAACGCCGGACTGGGGTCGTTGCCGGGCGGCGGGGCTGAAATCTTCCATCCCGAGATCCGCGACCAGATCTGTGACACAAAGGTCAGCGCCGAGCAGTGGATCGAAACGCATCGCATGGCCCACAAGATGGGGCTGCGATCAAACTGCACGATGCTCTATGGCCACATCGAGCGTTACGAACACCGCGTCGACCACATGCGCCAGCTGCGCGAACTGCAAGACGAGACTGGCGGATTCAACGTATTCATCCCGCTCGCCTTCCAGCCGTACCAGAACGACATGGGCATCGGTCGTTACACGTTCGGATTCGATGACCTGAAGACAATCGCCGTCGCGCGCCTGTACCTCGACAATTTCGCGAACATCAAGGCCTACTGGGTCATGATGGGCCAGGACATCGCGCAACTCGGCCTGAACTTCGGCGCGAACGATTTCGATGGCACCGTGACCGAGGAGAAAATCTCGCGGATGGCCGGAGGCCGCGCGGGCATGGTCATGACGCGAAGCGACCTGGAACACTTGATCCTTCGCGCTGGCCGGACTCCGGTAGAGCGCGACACGTTGTACCGCCCGATCGACCTCGAGAAGTCCATCGCCTGTCTCTTATACACA
>CAWUNT010000258.1:0-3808 GCA_963923405.1 uncultured bacterium
GATTCCCCGGGGAATCCGAGGCAACTTGCGACATTGAATGCGTCCTGCCATCGATGACCGGCCCGGGACACGCGACCACGGTGCGGGCATCGGCCCAGCGGTTCATTCCCGGCCTCAGCCACAGCGAGGGCGGTCACGGGGGCCGGTCCGCCAAAGGAATGCGCGCGCCAGTGCTGAGGTCGCAAATCACGGGCAAAGTGCTCAACATCCACGTCGCGGAAGGCCAGATCGTGGATGAAGGCGCGCCCCTGCTCGTGATCGAAGCCATGAAAATGGAAAACAGGATTGTGGCCCCGGCCAGGGTCAAAATCGCCGCCATCAAAGTCAAGTCAGGCGCAAGCGTCTCCACAGGCGATGAGTTGATGCGATTCGAGGCTGCGGACAAATGACTTTCGCCAAAAAAGTCGCGCGCGCGGTCGCGACGGCGTGCGGCATCGGATTGTCTCCTGTCGCCCCGGGAACCTTCGGCAGCCTGCCGGGCATCGCCCTCGGGTGGTGGCTGGCGCGAGGAACGCTGGAAAATCCACTTTTTTACTCCACATTGTTGGTCGGATTCCTGGCGATAGGGTTATGGTCAGTAATTGTTTTCGAGGCGTCGACGGGCTCTCACGACGACCAGCGCGTTGTCATCGACGAGGTCATGGGGCAGACCCTGACTTTTCTTCCACTCCCCTGGTTGGCGCCGACCCTTTTCGACCAAGCGACACCCACCCCATTGGCCCTTGCCGTATGCGCTGTCGCGTTCGCGTGCTTCCGCCTGTTCGACATCTGGAAACCAGGGCCCGTCGGCTGGATCGACCGCGAAATCCACACCCCCCTCGGCACGTATCTTGATGACCTCGTGGCTGGATTGATGGCAGCTTGCCTGCTGTGCTTCATCTTGTTCGCATACTTCCATTGGAGTTGAGCCATGAAAAAAATAGCCGTGATTCTGAATGGCTGCGGGCACCGCGATGGTTCCGAGATCCATGAGGCCGTCTTGACACTCCTTGGCATTGAAGAGGCCGGCGGCCACTGGGAATGCCTCGCCCTTGACCGGGATCAAGCCGCGGTGACGGATCACGTCACAGGGCGTGACATCGACGGCGCGCGGCGAAACATGCTGCATGAGAGCGCCCGGATCGCCCGCGGACGGGTCAAGGACCTGGCGACGACGCGAGCCTCGGACTACGGAGCTGTGATCATCCCAGGAGGCAGTGGCACTGCCCGGAATTTGTGCAGTTTTGCCTCCGCCGGGGCCAACATGACCGTGGACGCTACGCTCGAGCGCTTTGTGAACGATGCCCACGCCAGCAGCCTTCCGATCGGGGCGATCTGCATCTCGCCGGTCATCCTGGCGCGAATGTTCGGAGGCAATGGTGTTGAACTCACCCTCGGGTCGATCGACAATGACGCCGCGCGGGCCGCGAAAAAATGGGGCGCCAGAGTGGTGGCCTGTGAGGCATCGGGCTGTGTGGTGGACGATCGCCTGAAAATCGTGACGGCCCCGGCCTACATGTGCGACGCCGGTGTCGCCGAAGTCGCCCTGGGAATTCGCAAACTGACCAAAAAAATCGTCTCCTGGGCCTGAACTGTGAACCGCGTCGACACTGGTCAATATGACGAGAAACTGAACCTGATCACCCCCGCGGGCTATGAAAAGCTCGTCGCGGAACTGCGGCATCTGGCCGACGTGGAACGCCCGCGCCTCGTAGACGAGGTTCACCAGGCAGCCCTGCAGGGCGACCGGTCGGAAAACGCGGAGTACATTTACGGCAAAAAACGCCTTCGCGAGATCGACAAGCGCATGGGGTTCCTCAAGCGCCGTCTCGACGCCGCAAAAGTGATCGACCCCGCCCGTCAATCGGGCGACCGGGTGCTGTTCGGAGCCATGGTGGAGCTCGAGGACGAGGACGGTACGGTAAAAACCTGGCAAATCGTCGGGGAAGACGAAGCCGACCCGGGCAAAAAGAAAATCAGCTGGAAGTCCCCGGTCGGCCGGGCTGTCATGCGCCGCCAGGCCGGGGATTCGGTCACCATCCAAACCCCCGGGGGCCCGAGGGACATGATGATCCTGAGCGTGATCTATCCGGGCTGAACTTGTGATAACATGGGATCATAGCCACTTCCCCACGGACGGAGGATCCCGGTGATGAAAGTCACAAATGGCGCCTTTTCTGCGAAGTCCATGCTCGTGCGTTTGGCCACGTTGACCCTCACCATGGCCACGTTGGCGACGATCTCCGGTTGCAACGGCATGCAGGTTGCCGGAAACGACACAGGATCGGAACCGGTCAACGACGAAGAACATCGCCAGTACATGAAGGAAATCCGCCGTTGCCACAAGATGGGCGGTAGCCGGATCGTCAAAGTCCAGGGCGAATTGCGCTGCTTCTGAGGGTCCGTGGACCCCGTCTCCAGCCTTGCCAAATGGCATGAAACCGCTATGATCCTTCCAAATTATTTTTGGCGAGGATCATTGTGGTCGAACGTACTCTTTCCATCATCAAACCAGACGGCACCCAACGCAACCTGATCGGCAAGATCATCACCCGCTTCGAGGAAGAAGGGCTGAAGATCGCAGCCATGGAAATGAAATGGCTTTCCCGTCGCGAGGCCGAGGGCTTCTATGCGGTGCACAAGGCACGCCCCTTTTTCGGCGAACTGGTCGATTTCATGACGTCCGGCCCGGTCGTCGTCATGGCTCTCGAAGGCGAGAACGCGGTCCTCAAGAACCGTGACATCATGGGTGCCACCAACCCGGCTCAGGCCGCGCCAGGCACGATCCGGAAGTTGTTCGCGCTGAGCATCGGCGAGAACACGGTTCACGGTTCGGACAGCAAGGAGAACGCCGCGATCGAGATCGCTTACTTCTTCCCGTCCACCGCGATCGTCACCCACAAACCGTAATCCAGCGAGATTTTCCCGGATGCCTGAAGACGGGCATCCGGGGCATTTTCCGTTTGAGCTGCTGCCATGGAGGCTTGCCATGCAGGAATTGCGTGCCATCGACCCTGTCGCGGTGATCGCCGCCGAACTCAAGGTTCAGGGTTACCAGGTCAACAACGCCGTCAAATTGATGTTCACCGAGGGGTGTACGATCCCCTTCGTTGCCCGTTACCGCAAGGAGGTCACAGGCAGCCTTGACGAGGTCGCGCTGCGTGACATCCGCGACCGCTACAACTACCTGACGGAACTGCAGGACTCGAAAGTCCGCTACTTCAAGGTCATTGAGGAACAGGCCCAAAAAAACGAGCAGCTCAAGGCGAAGCTGCCGGAACTTCGCAAGAAGTTCGAGGCTTGCGCGACCAAACAGGAACTCGAGGACCTTTACCTGCCGTTCAAGCCGAAGCGCCGCACGCGCGCCCAGATCGCCAAGGAAAAAGGGCTCGAACCGCTCCTTGAAATCCTTCTCGAAAAACGCGCCGCCCTCACTGACCCGGCCCAGCTCGTCGCGGAGGCCGTGCAATTCGTCAGCCCGAAGGATTCTGTTCGCGACGACGCGCTGAAGGTGCCGGACGCCGCTGCCGCCCTGGCGGGCGCTTCCGATATCCTGGCCGAACGTTGGAACGAGACCGCGGATATCCGCGCTGTCGTCCGCGACATCAGCCTCAAGTCCGGGGCCCTCGTCAGCAAGAAGATCGACGACGCGCCGGCAGCCGAGGCCGCCAAGTACCAGAACTACTTCGATTACCGCGAAACCGTGCAAACCGCGCCATCCCACCGCGTCATGGCTGTTCGCCGGGGTGAAGCCGAGAAAATCCTGCGCGTTTCAATTGACGTCGACGAAGGCGGAATCCGCCAGGCGATCGAGAAGATGGTCTGTCTC
>CAWUNT010000259.1:0-3802 GCA_963923405.1 uncultured bacterium
CGTCGGCAGCGTCAGATGTGTATAAGAGACAGGTCCAGGACCATGTTCGGTAATCAATTTTTCGAGTTCGCCCAGCGCATTTCCGACCCGTGGATGGATCTTTCCGGCCTGTCCCGTTCGAGCGAAATAGCGGCGGGCGACGTCCATCGCCACTTCGTCCTTGTCAATCGAGACGAGAATTCCATCTGGCGGCAGTGCTGCCGCGACCGAGATGGCGGAATATCCAGTGTAGCAACCAAGCTCCAAGGCTCTTCTGGTGCCCGTCAATTTCGTCATCAAATACATGAAGGCGCCTTGCTCGCGGGAAATCTGCATTTCGCTGCCCGGCATCGCGAGTGTTTCCCGCCGCAAGTCCTCCAAGGCGAGAGCCTCTTGAGGTAGAAGCGCAGCGTCGAGCGCCGTGGCGTGAGCCGACAGGTAATTCGCGAGTTCCTTTGTCGCAGGGACCAGTTTCATGTCGACTCCTTTGCCGGGTGGCAGATCTTGTTCGTGGCGGCCTCGTCGTTGCGAAATGACAATCTGGCGTTGATGGCCTCGCTGGCCTGGGACGGAGAGATCATTCCGAGATGATTCATCCTCTCGATCAGATCGTTCATGAGCCGGGTGAAGTTTGGTGTTGGCGCGTGCTGCCTGCAGAATGCCTCGATCCGGCTGACCGGCGCCGGCAACAACGTCACGAGAAACACGCTCTCTTTCAAAGTCAATGCCGATGGCTTCTTGCCGAAATAGATATCCGCGGCTTCGCCGATTCCGAAAACGTCCGGGCCGAATTCCACCATGTTGGCATACAATTCAAGCATTCGCTCGTGGGTCAGCTTTTGCCCGAGGTGCCACGCCAGAAAGTATTCCTGGATCTTGCGGCTGACGGTTCTCTCGGGGCTCAGCATCAAGTTTTTCACTGTTTGCATCGCGATGGTCGAACCACCCCGGGCCATCCTGCCTTCGTGCAGGTTGTCCCGTAATGCGTCGAGGAACCCATGGGCCGCGATGCCGTTGTGGTGCCAAAAACCGGTGTCCTCGGCCGCGATCACGGTTGTGACAAAATACCTGCTCACATCACGAAACGCGGCGAAATTTGTGTTGGATGGTGACAAATCCAAGTCACGCTTGCGCATGCCTCGCGATCCCAGTCGTGCCTTCACCGGCGCGTTGAAGTTATCTGCGGCGTATTCCGCAGGCTCCTTGGAAACTTCGCATGAGAACTCGTCATGTGTGACCTTCAGCTGAAATTCCGCTGGGTGGTCTTTGGGCCATGTCAAAGTCGCGATGCCCATGAAGTCGCCGTCAAGTTCGTACTGATGGATCAACGGAGCGACTTTTGGCGGCAGGATGTCGATCAAACCCTGACAAGGGGTTCGGGCGATGAACGCGCGCACGTTCCAGGATGATGGAGGCATGCGCCTTGTTTTTGGCGGGAAATGGGCGAGCATCAGACGGCGAACCGACGCCGGCAATTCCAGCGGTCCTTTGGCGCGGAAGTTCACAATCACTGCGGGTTCGACAGATCCTGACACCTCGAAATCATAGCTGGAGCGCTGTGCCATGTTGCGTTGCGCGGGTTCGAATTCGATCGGCGCAGGGAACTCAACGCGGGCGTGATCGACAATCAACTCGGAACTGCCGGGGTCAAAGGTTCCGGACGCGGTCGTGTCCAGGTGCAAGGGACCAATTTCGTCCGGACCAATCCTGGCGTCGCGCACGTACAGGTCACGGAAGTTCAGTGTCGCCTCGAACGACAGCATCTCGTCGCCCAACCTCTGGACATCGAGTGTTGCGTCGAACGAAGTGTCACGCGATGGCAACACTCGCGCTTTGGTCAAGCGGCTCGCGAGGCCCGCGAATGATGGCGGCATGTGGGCACCGGTGAACTCAACGTGCGCCTTTCTCGCGTCGGTGCCGGTCCTGATTCGCCAGGCCCACCCGTTGTAGTCGGCATCGGCAGCCTGCGACGCGGCGAGTTCGATGTCTCCGGTCCTGGGCCACAGTCGAAGGTGACCGCTCACGTTCGACTCTGCCGGAAACCCGGTGACCTGGATTTCGCGGGCGTGGAAGTTCAGTCGCGGCGACCTGCGGTCGATTCTGACGTGAAACTGGTCAGCATGAACCATCCGGTGACTCATCGAATCGCTGGCGGCAAGGATTTCGAGGTGATCGATGTCGAACACGATCCTGCGGGGCAAGAGCCAACTGGCGATCCTTGGCAGGAACGCTTTTTTTTCATTGTGCTCTGTAGAGCGAAGTTCACGTACCAGGGATTCCAGGGCGGGCTCGACCTGGCGTAAAATCTCGGCCAGCTCTCCGCTGGATTCACGGTTCTCCCTTACGGCACCCGGACCACGCATCCCTCCGGGCAGGATGATATTGAGTGAGCCGATTCTCATCGACCCGAACCCCGCGGAAAAACCGTCGCCGCGGGTTTTGATTCCTGTTCTCGATTCAATGAGCCGCAATTTTGTGTCGATGCGATTGGCGGCTTCCGTGTTCAGTCTGGTGACGGCCCCGCGCAGGGCTAACGCTGACAAGGCCAGGAGTCCACAGCACGCAATGACGAATCCGTGTTTGTGCCGGAACAACCGGCCGGATTTTTTTGTCTTGGATCTGGATTGCGTCATCTGTTGTCCGGGAGTCCTGTGCCAGTCATGTCCGTTAAAAAGGCTTGAAAACAACCAGTCCGACAATCAGCAGCATCAACAGGGTCGGCACTTCGTTCAGGATGCGCAGGGTCCGCGATGCCGGCAACGTGCCCGGATCCGCCGCCCCGTCCTTGTGCAGTTTGCCCGCGAACAATGTGGCGAGGATGAGAGCCAGCACAAGGGCGAATTTCGTCCCGAACCATCCTGTTCGCCCGAGGTCCGGGACGATGGCAACCATCGTCAACCCGGCCGCGACCGCCACCAGCATCGCGGGCACCGTGATGTAACGGTAAAGGCGCATCTCCATGAGGCTCAGTAGCGCATGGGTCGAGGGCTCCAATTTGCCGCGCTCGCTGTGGTAGATCAGCAACCGGTACAAGTAGAGGATTCCTGCCATCCAGGCGATGACGGCCACAATGTGCAGCCATTTCCAGAACAGGTATGTCGTCGTGAAGTTCGCGGTCATCAACGATCCCCTGCCTTGCGCGCTCAGCCGACCACGAAATTGACGATCTTGCCCGGCACGTAGATCTCCTTGCGGATCTGCTTGCCTTCCAGGTGGCGCTTCACGCCATCAAGAGCCTTCGCGGCAGCCAGGACTTCATCCTGCGACGCATCCTTCTGGACTTCGATCGTGCCGCGCATCTTGCCGTTGACGCTGATCGACAGGGTCACGGTGTTGACCTCGCACAGCGCCGGATCGAACTTCGGCCACGGTTCGTACGCCAGGGTCGTCCCGTGTCCGAGTTTTTGCCAGAGTTCCTCGGCCATGTGTGGCGCGTACGGCGACAAGAGGAGGGTCATGATGTTCGCGGATTCTCGTGAAATTCCCGTTTCTTTATACGCCGCGTTGACGAGTTCCATCATGGATGCGATCGCCGTGTTGAAGCGCATGGCGCCGGTATCGTCCGTCACTTTCTGGATCGTGCGGTGCAGCGTGCGCTTGAACGCGTCGGAGTCCTCCGCCGACTCGCCCGTTCCCATGATCGTTGGCGCGAGATTGCCATCACCAGCGATGAACAGGTTCCAGAACCGGCGCAGGAACCGGTGACAGCCGACAATGCCCGACGTCTGCCAAGGTTTTGTCGCCTCCAGGGGACCCATGAACATTTCATAAAGGCGCAGGGAATCTGCGCCCCACTCGCGGATGATGTCGTCCGGGTTGACGA
>CAWUNT010000260.1:0-3792 GCA_963923405.1 uncultured bacterium
GCGTCGAGTTGTTGCCACCATCGTCATACTGATGTCTCTCCAGTCTCTGGCCGCCTGCGAATGGATCATGCCATTCAACCTGGGTGCCGGAGGCGATGCCGCCAATGCAGGCGGGGACCTTCCAAAGATTTACGAGAATGGGTTGAATCCTGGCGGCCGGGATGAGGCTTCACTTCCTCTTGAGAGTGACTCAAATCGCGTACCGTTTTCCAAGGTCGAGGCATTCAAGGGAACGGCGATTCGTGAGCAATACCAGTCCATGGATTACGATGACTTGCTGTGGTCTGTCGCGTTTTGTGACTGCGCGCCCAGATGGACCCACCGTGTCCTGACCAGGATGCTTGAGTCGTATGGTGCCTTGCCGCAGGTACTGGTTCCGCAGATTCGCGAGGCGGTCTTGCGCGACAAGCGCATTCAGGCCGTTCTTCATCTCCCGGGTGGCGCTGATGGTGTTATTTCCAAGATTTTCGCGAATGACGCCCAACTTGAGAGCACGGTCAGGTCGAACCTGATTTCCATGATCCAGACCGCGTGGCAAAACCCGCTGAGGATCGGATCATCGCAGCGGATTTATTTTGATGGTTTCGCGCCTCTGCCGTGGCGGCGGCCGGCATCCTCCAACGGCGGCCAGGTTCGTCCGGAGGGATTCAGTGTCGCGAACGTCGCTTCGCACTGGCTTCTGGTCACCAGCGGCGCAGCCCCGTGGACTGCGGGCCCCGGGCGCAGTCGTCCCGGTCTGCCGCTGGAACAGGACATCCAGCTTGTCAGCTGGGCCCGGATGATGGCGGAAATCAATTACATTCTTGGTGTCAAACGCGGCTTCGATGGTCGCGTGTACGGTGGGTTGATGATCAATCCCCACGATCCGTCCGGCGCGCTCCTTGGATATGAGATGCTTCCGGAGAATGGCGCTCCGGCGCTGGGTCTTTCGGGTAATCTCCGCGTCGCGTACCAGCCGATGTCGTCCCTCAAGCTGATCGTCAACGGTAAAGAACGCTGGCAGCGCCAGCCAGGCGCCGTTGATCTCGCGGAACAGGCGCGCGTCTGGCGCGCGGGCGCGGCGATCTTCAAGGGTTTGCGGCTGGAGTCCCGCAAATACCCGGGGGCCATTTTCGGTCCTGATGATGCCAACATCTTCCCGGCAGACGCGCAGCGCCTTGGACTTGCGTTTCTTCAGGGCATGCAGGTCATCCTCGGTGACGAACTTGTCGCGCTTGATTCGATGACGATAGGCGACTCGTGGTCCTTGCCGGAACAGCGGGTTCAGCGCAGTGAGACGGATATCGTCAGCATGGTGCGCGTTGCGAATTCCCTCGCGGCCTGGCTGCAGGAGATCCAGTCCCTGGATTCTTCTGGCCTGTCAGAGGCCGACAAGACGACTCTGCGAGAGAGCATGCCAAAACTTCAGGACGCTCTTCGCTTGAGCGTTCTGCGTGCCTTGCGTCGCAGCTCTGACTGGATGGCATTTGAAGCAGGTGACGGGATGATCCCGGTCGCGAAACAGGCTGAGATGATCGCCACGTTCGCCAAAGTCGAGCAGGAAATCCTGCGGAGTGGATTTGTGCGCCGCCGCCTGGCAATCAATGGACAGAGACTCATTGAGAATCTCGCGACGCGCCTGGACGCCAATGGAGTGCTTGCCTTGACACCTGAAGAAGCCATCTGGTGCCGGGAGGCTCTTGCCCGGTTGAAGGCATACAGCCTCAATGAGGCTGAAATCGCGAACCTTGTTCAAACCATCGACGCGGGGATCAAGGCGTGGGACGCTTCGGCACCGATTTGAACGCCAATCCGTCGCGGCGACGGTGCGCGAGATCAGAGTTTTGCCTGATCCTCGTGGCTTGCTTCTGGACGGGAGGCGCTTTTGCGCAAAGCCTCCTTCCTGAGGGGATTGTCGCTTGGCAAGCCGGTTACCGGTCCTACCGCAGCCAGGAAAACGCGTTCGATTCCAACTTCCAACTGCGTCCAATCGGCGCGGATTTCACCATGAAGTTCGATCATGACATGCTGCGCGGCGGCAAGGCGGGGAAAGACTTGCAGCGCCTCGCGACCGTTCTGGACTCAGTGGGTGATCCGGCGGAGACGCGACTTGACCTCGGTGTCCTCAAACAACATGTTACCGCGGATCTTTCGGCATCAATTTTCGGCTTTGCTTATGGAGCCAGCAAGGATCTGACGATTTTCGCCGGAGTGCCATGGACTACGGCCCAGGTTCATAATCGCGCGGAGTTCTCAGGTTCAAACAACGCCATGGCGGTTCTTGATCGTCTCGGGAACATCGCGTTTGATGAGCTTCGTGCGGGTCTCGAGCAGGCCAGTCGACTGGATGCCGCGACCATCCGCGCGGCGATCGAGTCGGAGGGGTATGGTCCAGTCGATCAATGGAGTTACTCAGGCATCGGTGATGTGATCCTTGGGGGGCGCACGGCTTTTGATCTGGAGCTGGTTTCTGGTTGGCCTCTGTCCTTTGAATACAGCCCTTCCATTTCATTGCCGACTGGACACGCAGACGACCCGGACCTGATCAATGACGTCAGCCTAGGCAAGGGCTACATTTCGGTCGCGCAATCAGTGACCCAGAGGGCCCGGATAACAGGCAACCTCGTATTCGGTATGGACCAGATGTATGCCTACAACATGGACGCGCGTGTGAAACGCCGTGTACCCGAGGAAAACGAGTCAATCGTGGCTGCTGCCCGCAAGACGAACGTCCTTTACAACCCGGGTGACGACTTCGAGATGGGCGCGTTCTTCGAAGGTCGCTCTGGCATTTATGGCGCGAGATTGCGATTCGCGGATCATGTGCATTACCGCGATCGTTACACGGGCAGCATCGTCGGTAATTATGACAAGATGTCCGCCAGCTCGAGCACAGAGTTGTTGACATACGAGGCCGGTCTTTCCATCAACACTGTAGAAGCGTTTCAGAAGAAGGAATTCCTCCTTCCGTTCATCGCGAATGTCACCGCCAGCTTTCCGGTTGCGGGGCAAAACAGCCCCAATTTCGAATATTATGAGTTTACCCTGACGAGCTTTTTAGATACCCGCTGAACCTGCTGAATTTACAGGATTTTCGTGACTCTCTTCAGTTCGTCCGACGTCTCGCCGATAAGGTGGGACATTTCGGGAGGCGAGCTTGAAGACAACAATCCGCAACTTCTATGTTGTTTCCGCGCTGTTTGCGCTGGTTTCCGGCACCGGCGCCTGCACGTCCCAGACCGCGACGCCGAACGCGATCGACAAGCGTGAAGGGCTCGCGCGGAAGATGGGGATTGGCGAGATCGTAATTTTCTACGCCAACGAGACTCCTCAAAGCCCCCAGATGCAGAATCTTTATTCCCGGATCAGCAACGCGGTGATGATCGCGCAGCGGTCCGGCACGTCCGGTCAAGCCGAGATGGCGACGTTGGCGAGAATCCAGCGTTCTTACGGCGAAGACCTGGAGAAATTCTCTTCCCAGGTTGATAAGGACGCCCGGGGTCTGGAATCCCAGATCTGCGGCGAGCAAAACGTGTCCCGCAACACCGGCCTCTTTATTTTCTCCAACCGCCTCGCGAGAGCCGGCAAGGTGCGTATGTGCCTCCCGGGAAAATACTCCGGCCAGGTTGAGGAAATCGAATTCAATGTTGGCTTGAGCGCAATCGAGCAACAGGACTTCCGTTACGCGGAAATGCCATTGTCCAGCGAGAAGGTATTCGCGGCATCCATCGACTTCGTGAAAGCTACCATGATGGGCAAGGGCTTTGCCCCGTCTGACCTCGCGTACCTGTCTCTTATACACATCTCCGAGCC
>CAWUNT010000261.1:0-3773 GCA_963923405.1 uncultured bacterium
AGACAACGGGGCGGACACCCAGAGGGTAGGCGTCGAGGGCCAGCATGCGGGCCAGTTGCCCGTCACCGATGATTCCCCATCTTGGCCCGTTCAGCACAGAGTTTTTCGTCCGTTTTGTTGAAAAAATGCAGTGCCTTGCCGTTTTGCATCGCGGGGACAGCAGGTGTCAATCCAAAATCAGTCAACAGGCCCGGACGTCTCTTGCCAAACCCGCTCAAAAGAAGTTTACTGATGGCGCCATGACCGTCCACCTACTAGGCATGACCGGGCTTTCGAAGGTCGATATCTACCGGTACCTCGACGTGGCCCAATCATTTGTGGAAGTGTCCGAACGGGACCAGAAAAAAGTCCCGGACCTCCGCGGCAAGACCGTCGTCAACATCTTCTTCGAACCCAGCACCCGCACCCTCGCCAGTTTCGACATCGCCGGAAAAAGACTCTCGGCCGACACCATCAACGTCAACGCGAGTTCGAGTTCCCTGCAGAAGGGCGAAACCCTCCTCGACACGGTCCGTACCATCGAGTCGATGAATCCTGATGTTCTCGTCATCCGCCACTCGGAGAGCGGAGCCCCGCATTTCGTCGCGCGGCACCTGACCCGGACCGCTGTGGTCAACGCCGGCGACGGCGCGCACGAACATCCCACGCAGGCATTGTTGGACCTCTTGACCCTGCGCCAGCATTTCGCCACGAAAGGCCGGGGCATTGAAGGCTTGCGCGTCGGATTTGTCGGTGACGTCCGCCACTCACGCGTGGCGCGCAGCAACGTCTGGGCTCATCTGGCCCTGGGCAACAAGGTTCGATTGATCGGCCCGAGGACCCTCGTGCCGGTTGAATTCGCCAGTGTCTTCGGGAGCGACGACGTCACGGTGGTTCACAACCTCGCGGAAGGCCTTCAAGACCTCGACGTGGTCGTCTGCCTGCGCATGCAACTCGAGCGGCAGGACCAGAATTTCGTCCCGAATCTTGACGAGTACAGCAAGGAATACTGTTTGTCCGAAACGCTGCTGCGCCGTCACGCGCCGGCCAGCGTTGTCTTGCATCCGGGCCCGCTCAATCGCGGGACGGAGATCTCCGGCGAAGTCGCGGACGGACCAAGGTCGCTCGTCCTGCGCCAGGTGAACAACGGAGTGGCCGTGCGCATGGCGGTTCTGTCAATTCTCGCGGGAGCAACGGGATTGGGGAGGTAACACAAGTGCAGCCGGTAGTGATTGAGGGTGGTCATGTCATCGACGCGGCGACGGGTCTTGACGGTAGATTCGATGTCTTGATCGCTGGCGGCGTCATCGAAGGCATCGAGGCGCCCGGGGCCTTTCGTCAGGCTGGAGATGTCCGGCGGGTCGATGCCTCGGGAAAATGGGTGATCCCCGGATGCGTCGACTTGCACGTTCACTTGCGCGAACCCGGCGAGGAATGGAAGGAAACGATCCAGACCGGCGCCGAGGCAGCGGTCCTTGGTGGTTACACCTCGATCTGTTGCATGCCCAACACGAAACCCGCGAACGACTCGGCGGAAACGACCCGTTACATCCTGGAGAAAGCCCGCGCGGCGGGCGCCGCGCGCGTCCTGCCAATCGGCGCGGTGTCGATGGAACGAAAGGGCAAGAACCTCGCCCCCTACTCCGAACTCGCGAAAGCCGGCTGCGTCGCGTTCTCCGATGACGGAGATCCGGTTGCCGACGCGGGACTCATGCGGCGCGCGCTGGAATGGTGCCTGATGCTGGGGCTGCCGATCGCGTGCCACGAGGAAGACCGCAACTTGAGTTGCGGCGGTTGCATGAACGAGTCGCCCCTGTCTCTGCGCATGGGACTCAAGGGATTCCCCGGTGTCGCCGAGGACGTGATGATCGCCCGCGACATCGAGCTCGCGCGGTTCACCAAGGGAAAAGTCCACATCTGTCACGTTTCCACCGCGCGCGGTGTTGAATTGATCCGCCGCGCGAAACATGACGGGATCGCCATCACCTGCGAAGTCGCCCCGCATCACTTGATGCTCAGCGAGGAATCCGTCACCGGTTACAACACAAACTGCAAGATGATGCCGCCCCTGAAAGCCAGCGAAGACGTCAAGGGACTGTTCGCCGGCCTGTCTGACGGCACCATTGACGCGATCGCCAGCGACCACGCGCCGCATGACCGCGACAGCAAGCAGGTCGAGTTCTCGCGCGCGACGGTCGGGATTCTGGGGCTGCAAACCAGTCTGCCACTTGCCGTCGAGATGTGCCTTGCCGGGGCGATCTCGCGCACGCGCATGGTGGACCTCTTGTGCTCGGGTCCGGCAAGGGCATTCGGACTTCCCTATGGAACGATCCGGCCCGGCAGCGCGGCCGACGTCGTCGTGCTGGATCCTCGGCGCGAATGGGTATTCGCCGAGGAGTCGATCCGGTCGAAGTCCAAAAACAGCCCGTTCATCGGACGGAAACTGACCGGAGCGACGGATCATGTGTTCGTCGGCGGCAAACACGTGGTCGCGGGCGGCAGGCTCGTGGCGGAGGCAGGCCAAGGACAATCCGGCGTGAACCATCGAGGCAGGCGACCGGGGAAGTTGGATACCTGGCCCTCGCTGATGGGACGGTCTTCAAAGGCAAGTGTTTCGGCGCGTTTCGTGACGGGTCGGATCCCGTCGTTGGCGAGCTGGTTTTCAACACGTCCATGTACGGATACCAGGAAATCCTGACCGACCCGAGTTACGCGGGCCAGATCATGACTTTCACGTATCCGCATATCGGCAATGTCGGATGCAACGAGGATGACGCGGAATCTTCGCGCGTTCACGCGGAAGGCCTTGTCGTACGGGCCGCGCACAAGAACCCGTCGAATTTCCGGGCGACGATGACCCTGCCGGAATACCTGACGCGCCATCATGTCATGGGCATTGAGGGCGTCGACACGCGAGAGCTCGTGACCGTCCTGCGCACGCGCGGCGCCCAGATGGCGATGATGGCCGGCGGTGACGGTGTCGATCCAAATGAGCTTGTCGACCGGGCGAGGGCATTGGGGTCCGCCGCCGATTTCATGGCGGGAAAAGACCACGTCAAGCAAGTGACCTGCAAAGAGGCTTATACGTGGGATTTGCTGCCGTGGTCCCTCGAACACGGAGGCCGCCGGCGGGTGGATCCGCAATCTTATGGCGCGCGCCCGCATGTGGTCGCGATTGATTGCGGGGTGAAGGCAACTATACTCAGCCTTCTGGTCGACGCAGGATTTCGCGTCACGGTGGTCCCGGCCGGGACCACGGCGGCGGACATCATGGCAATGCGCCCCGATGGAGTCTTTTTGTCGAACGGTCCCGGTGACCCGGCGACGCTGGATTATGTCATTGATCCGGTCCGCGACATCCTGGGCAAGGTGCCAGTGTTCGGCATCTGCCTCGGCCATCAGATCCTGGCGCAGGCCCTTGGCGGCAAGACGTACAAATTGAAATTCGGGCACCGCGGCGGGAATCATCCGGTCAACGACGAGACGACAGGGCGCGTGGAGATCACGGTGCAGAATCACGGATTCGCTGTCGACAAGACTTCGATCCAGGATCGCGCGGTCATTTCGCACATCAACTTGAACGACCTCACGGTCGAGGGAATCGAGTCGAAGTCCCTGCGGGCGTTCTCCGTCCAGCATCATCCCGAGGCGTCACCCGGACCTCATGATTCAAGGTACCTGTTCGAGCGTTTCTACCGGTTGGTCACGGCCGTTAACTGACAAAAAGCCAACAAAGGACGGGTTTTGACATGCCAAAAAGGAATGACCTGAAATCCATCCTCTTGATCGGATCA
>CAWUNT010000262.1:0-3771 GCA_963923405.1 uncultured bacterium
CGGAACGCTGGGCACCGTGACGGGGAACGCCGTTTACACGAGCCTTTCCGTCAACAGGATCCCGGAACTTGTCGGCGCCGCGAACCTGTCGGACCTGGACCTTGCCGGCTCGGCAATTGGTTTCGAGACGGTAACCAACAATGACCAGCTCTATGTCCAGTACTTCGCGCGTCATTGTGGTGAACTTCCGCGCTGCTTCGAGGTCACGGAAGGCATGGTTCCCCGGGGCGGATCCCTGAAGATCATCCAGAGGAACTATGTTGTCCCGGGATCAAACCGCGGACCGGCCCCGGACCGGCTGGTCAATCCGCGGCTGATCGTGTTCAAGAAGTAAAAGACAAGAATACCCTGGGCTGCCACCCCGGTCTCGTGGTGGCGGCCACCAGATGCCTCAGCGAATCTCTCTGCCGAGCCTGACGCGAAGCAACGACTTCATCGCCAGCCACATGTACGTCACAGCGTTCCACCAACCCGCAAGATTGGATTGCCCCGCGATCCGCGGGCGCATGTCAACGCCCACTTCGCCTATACGCAACCTGGCCTTGATCACAACACCGATCGAGGCAGGCTCCGGATATTTGTCAGGCATGGCGTTCACGAGGCTACGCAGCGCCGCTGCCGAGTATACCCGGAAGCCACTGGTAGGATCGGTGACGCGGAAGCCACCGAACAAAACACTGATCCACCAGGAAATCATGCGCGCACCGACGCGACGGAAACGTGTCGTGGTTCGCATCGCGCGGGGATCGCCCTCTCCGCGCCGGAAAAATCGTGATCCGATGGTCAGGTCCTGTCCGTTCTCTTTCGCGTGCGCCAACAACATGGGAATCGCCGCCAGAGGATGTTGACCATCAGCATCGCACTGGACCACATATGCGTAGCCGGCGGACAACGCGATGTTGGCCGCCGTCTGGATGACGCCAGAGACACCGGTGTTCTCCGCGTGGAAAGTGAACCTTCCGGGCATCTCTCGCTCGAGAATTTCCCGCGACCGGTCGGTCGATCCATCGTCGATAAAACACACGTCAACCTCAGACGCCGACAACGACGCGCCAACAACTCCCAATTCGTGGATCACGTGTGGAAGGCATTCTTCTTCATTGAAGACAGGCAGCACAATCAACGCCCTGCCCGTCGCCACACGCCCGGCGGAAAGAGAAAGAAACCGGCGGGCAGCGCCTTCACTGACAGCCTGACGGATATTTTTGCTGTCTGTCCGGTTTTTCATCCGTGATACCGCCTGATTATGGCCAGCGACGACGATAAGAAGGATACAGTGCCCCATGTGAACAGCAAAACCGCCACGCACCGCGAGCGCCAGTCGCGCGTCAAAGGCCATCCCTGCAGGGTCGCTGCCACAAGTAGCGACGGAATGATGAAGTATCTCCCCTGAAGCCCTTCGGCTTTTGTCGCGCCGATGGGAGTCCATCCAAAAATCATCGCGAGAAATGTCAACAGAACCATACCGGTCGCGACGACCAGAAACAGTGTGACCTCAACCCGGCGTTCTCGCATCCGCGCCCGATTGAAGGACAACGCGCCAATGCTGGCAAGAAACCAGGGGCAGACCGCGTAGAACAGCGGCGACAGGTATGTATCCCACCAACCAAGGATGCCCATCCACGATTTCCAGTATGCTGACATCCTGCCCGCGTCAAAAATCGTGTTGGCGATCATCGCGACAACCATTCCCGGTTGCGCGGCATACAGCTGGATCTTGCCAGGCCCCGGCATGGCGTGCGGCACCCGCAGATCGACCGTGTTCTGGACCGCGACTACCGCCCAGATCAACGCCGACAGCACAGCGATGGCCGTGATCAAGGCCCAGGCCCGCGAGCGTTTGAGGATGGCCAGCGATGCCGGCAGCAATACGAGGGGAATCAGGTTTTGATGCGCGCAGACGAGCAGGGGAATCACTGTCGCCATGACGACGCGTTGACTCACATTATCCGGACCGGATGACCTCCACACGGCCACGAAAGTCGATACAACCAGTAAAACCAGGGCGGTCATGGTTCCGTCAATTGACGTGGAATTGAATTGGAACATCATCATCGGCAACATCAAAATCGCCATGACCAGCGCATTGGGCGACCATACCGCGAAGGCCAGGTCGAGAATCAGGACAGCGGTGATGACGTTGGCGACCCGGGCCAGCCAATAGGACCAATGGATTGAAAAACCCAGAATTTCTCCTGCCGTCAAAGCCAGAGCCTGCGGCAGGTAAATGAGTGGAAAGTAATAGCCCGTTCCTGGCGCCGGGGAAAACGCCGTGTCGTGGGACCACACCAACTCTGACGCCGCGTCCAATTCGGATGCCGTCAATCGCACCCGGGATTTGTGATGAATCCGGGAATAGATACCCATGTATTCCAGCAGTCCGGTGTCAATTTCCCCGCCCGAGCTCGCTGGTGCCCCGGCAATGGGTCGCGTCAGGAGCACCTGCCCCTGACGCAACAACCACGCGCGTTTGATGTGATCGGTTTCATCCGGTGACTGGAGAGGAGGGATCCAAAACGATTGGATCACCAGCGCCACCGCGAAAAAACAAAGAAAAATCCGTCCGCTTGTCATGTACCCGGGATCCCGGACCGTTTCTTATTCAGAGACGGTTTGCGTGCCCACGTAAGTGTAAGTCATCGTGATCTCGTCCGAAGAGTTCGTGCACTGGTTGCCGAAAGCTCCCTGACCAGGACACGGCAATATCGCGGTACCGTTTGCCCGCCTGGTCAGGTTCCCCAGGGACACGCGGTCCATGGCATTCGTGGCGTTGTTGTAATCGTAGAACGTGACGACCCCGCCCGCCTCGCTCGCCCGGTAGAGATACGGCATCCCCATGTCATTCGTCTGTGACGCCCCGGACTTGATCACGATAGAACGGTCAACACCCATGATGGCTTTCGTTGAATCGGCATCATTGTAGTAAAGCTCAATGCGCAAATCCTGATTCGCCCCGAAGTTGGACACCAGATAGATTTCTTTTTTCACGGCCTCGCCGTCCTTGTGCGGCACAGGCGCCAACTTGCCCATCGGGATGTCGTAGCCGCCACAGATGTTCGGCGCGATGCCATCTACACAATTACCTGTAACTGTACCAAGCTCACCCGATGCACCCGCGTAATTATCAGGATTGAACACGAAATCCACTTTGAACCCTGTGCCGGCATCTATGTCCGCATCAGAGATCGAAATCGGGCTCAAGAAACGAAACAGCGTCCCGCCGTTGTTGTTCATGACCGTCATCTCGCTGGACGGGCCAACGCGTGGATCTGTCGTCGTGAACGTCAAATGCTGCTTCTTCCCGAACTGATCCGCCGTGTCGGTGATGATCTCGCTGGCCGCCGGGGTCTTCGTGTAGAACTGCGTCGAACCCGAAGAGTCCTTGAATTCGGCGTCGATCTTGATCGCCTTGATGAAATTGATCAGTCCGAAATAATAATTGCCGGTGTTGTCGCTGGTCAGGGTCGTCGGGCTTGCCGTCAGTTTCGCGCGGCTGGTCGCCGACATGAAATCGATCCAGTGGTCTTCGCTGGTGTCCGCCATAGCGGTCGAAATGTCGTAATTCTGGTAGGCATCGTTGTTTGCGTCCGGGTTTGAGTAAATCTCAATGCATCCGGACGTCCCGGAAAACCCGGAACCCTGCGTCTGCACGTCCTTGCAAATCTGGACGTTCTGGACGTAGTACTTGAGGCTCTTGAGGCTCGTGGCCGTGGTCTGGCCGGCCGATGCCGCGCGTTCGGGGTCCAGGGCCAACGCGCTGGATGAACCCGC
>CAWUNT010000263.1:0-3769 GCA_963923405.1 uncultured bacterium
TCCCGGTGTCCCCGATGGAAATCGGCGGGTCATCCGTACCGCTCTATTGGACCAAGGGATCTTCGACGTACACTGTCACGTCTCTTGGCATCACAATCCCTTGAGGCATGAATCCGGGAAAATTTACGACTCGAACGACTCTGTCTTGAAGTGCTCGGGCGCGACGCCGCGAGAGGTGGCGTGGGTGCGACCGAGATCCATCATGGCCTGGGGGCCGCAGGACATGAACGTGATGTTGGCGTAGTCGCCGGCGATGGCGCCAGCCAGCATCGATTCATCGATGCGGCCATGCAGGAATCCTTCTTTCTCGGCGTGCTCACGTGAAAGGGTCACGATGACGCGGCAGCCAGGAATATCGCGCAGAGCATTCAGGTCTTCCCAGCAAATCAAGTCTTTCGTCGAACGGTAAGAGACCAGGAGGGTCATCTTGTCGGGCGATCCTTTTTTGCCAAGAGAATTGGCGTGCTCGCGCATGATGCTGACAAACGGGGTCACGCCGCTGCCGGCGGCGATCATGAACAGGTGTTTCTTGTCGTGGGCGGGATCGTAACAGAACCTGCCGATGGGGCCGCGGGCGCGCAGGATGGATCCGGCGCGGACGTTGTCGCAGAGCCAGTTGCTGATCAGGCCTTTCTCGACGCGCTTGACGGTGAAGGCGACGTGATCGGCCTGACAAGGCGAAGAAGACATCGTGTAACTGCGGACGACAGGTTTGTCGCCGACGTCGTCGAACCTGAACGTCAGGTACTGCCCGGCGATGTAATCAAACGCACGTTTGTTTTCCTCGGCATCCACCATGATGAACGTATCGGTGTCCGGGGTCTCGTGGATCACGCGCGTGACGAGGAGGTTCATCCATCCGCGTTTCACGCGGCGGTCAGGAGTCGGGGCAAAAATGTTCTCGGTCGTCATGGCGGTTCCTGGGTTAGAGCTTTGGATGCAAGTGGTTTACCGCAGCAGCGTATTCCTTTTCAAGGCGCGTCACGAGTTCGGCGCAGGTCGGAACGTCGCGAACGGTGGAGCAGATCTGACCGATCTCGAGTTCGCCGTTGGCGAGGTCACCATCCAGCATGCCGGCCTTGGCGCGGCCCTTGCCAAGGTGGGCGTTGATTTCCTCTTTCGAGGCGCCGCGTTCCTCCATGGCGCGGATCTCGTCGAAAAACTGGTTCTTCAGGAGGCGCACAGGGACCAGTTGTTTCATCATGAGGAACGTCGAGTCGGGTTTTGACCCGGTGATGGCTTGCTTGAAATTGGCGTGGGCGCTGGACTCCACGGTGGCGGCAAATCGCGTCCCGATCTGGACCCCGGCGGCGCCGAGGGCCATGCAGGCGGCGATGGCGCGGCCGTCGCCGATACCGCCGGCGGCGATGACCGGGATCTTCACGGCGTCGACAACCTGGGGGATCAGGACGAGGGTCGTGATCTCGTCGCGGCCGTTGTGGCCTCCGGCCTCGAAGCCCTCGGCCACCACGGCGTCACATCCGGCGTCCTCGCACTTTTTGGCGAGGTCCGGGGTCGAGGTGACGTGGACCACGGTGCAGCCGTGGCTCTTCAGGAAGGGCGTGAGTTTTTTGGGGCTGCCGGCGGAGGTAAAGAAGATGCGGACACCGGCGTCGAGGGCGATCTTGATCTGCTCCTCGGCGGCGGAATAGAGCAGCGGGATGTTGATGCCAAAAGGCTTTGAGGTCAGGGACTTGGCCTTCTCAATGTGATGCTTCAGGAGGTCTGGTTTCATCGATCCGGCGCCGATGAGGCCCAGGGCACCGGCGTTGCTGGCGGCAGCGGCGAGTTTACCGCCCGAGACCCAGACCATGCCGGCCTGGATGATGGGGAGGCGGGTGCCGAAGAGTTTGGTGATGCTTGCCGGCGCGTGGGCCATCGGGGGATCCTCCTGGAAATCGGCGATCAGGAAATCAACGGGATTTCATAGAAATTAATATAAAATTATTAATATAACGCATAAAATAGTCGCATGCTTTTGGCCTTTGGGATAATAACTCACTCGACCATGATCGTAATGTAGCGGAACGAAAAACTTGGACCACAAAATCCACCATAAACCAGAAAACGCTTACAAATTGCTGGATTGCGGCAATTTCATGAAGCTCGAGCAAGTCGGGCCGTGGCGGATTGCGCGGCCGGCGGCGCAGGCTGTTTGGCGGCCGCGGTTGGCAGAGGGCGAGTGGCGACGTGTGGACGCCAGTTTCGAGCGGTTCAAGGGCGGCGATGGTAAATGGACGGTGCATAACCGGAAATTGCCGGCAAGTTGGCTGCTGCCGTGCGGCCCGGTGACCTTGAACGTCAAGCTGACGGACTTCGGGCATCTGGGGATTTTCGCGGAACAGGACCGCAATTGGCCCAGGCTGGTTGAACTGGTCGAGGCGGCAAAAGACCGGGTGAGGCCCGGGGCCGACGGCGTGAAGTCGTTCAATGTCCTGAATTTGTTCGCGTACACGGGCGGGTCCAGTCTGGCTTGCGCGCGGGGCGGGGCGCATGTGGTCCATGTCGACGCGTCGAAGACCAGTGTGGCGTGGGCGCGGGACAATGCTGAAGTTTCAAAACTGGCGGATAAACCAATTCGCTGGATCGTCGATGATGTGCGCAAATTTGTTCAGCGCGAAGTGCGGCGCGGATCGAAGTACCACGGGATCATTCTTGATCCTCCGACTTACGGGCGCGGGGTAAAGGGTGAGATCTGGCAGATCGAGGAACATTTGCCGCCTCTTCTCGATGACCTGGAAAAAATCCTGGCCGATGATTTCTCGTTTGTGATGCTGTGCGCGCACTCGAATGGTTACACGCCGCTGGCGTTGAAAAATCTCGTGCAGGACATGTTGCGCCCGCGCGGGAATTTGAAGTGCGATCATTTCGCCGAGGAAATGGTCATCGTGGAAACAAATACGGGTGAGTCAGGCGCGGAGCCTGGCCATGAACGCCTGCTGCCCAGTGGTGCCATGTGCCTGACCGTCCGGAAATAATCACCAGTACGCAGAATCCAAAGATCAAATCGCTCGCGGCCCTGAGAGAACGCAAGGATCGCGAGGCGACCGGACTTTGCCTGGTCGAGGGTGCGCGCGAGATCGCGATGGCGGACGCGAACGGATTCGCGATCGAGACGCTCTGTTATTGCGACGCGGCATTGTCGGTGGAATCCGAGGCGCTGCTGCCGGGACTAATACAGAACGCACGGCAGGTTTTGGAAACCAGCGAAGCCGCGTTTGAGAAGGTTGCCATGCGCGAAGGACGCGACGGCGTCGTGGCGACCGTGAAGACGCGCCAATGGACTTGGAATGACCTGGCGAAACAGCCGCGTTTGATTTTGGCGGCGCAAAATGTGGAGAAGCCGGGGAATTTGGGGGCGCTGCTGCGCACGGCAGAGGCGGCAGGCGTCGATGCCCTCGTGACTCTGGACGCGAAAGTAGACGTCTGGAATCCAAATGCGATCCGGTCCAGCCTTGGATGCGTTTTCCGCGTGCCCGTGATCAACCAGGATTCGGAAGAATTCGCGCGGATATGCCGGGACCGCGGCATCAAGACCGTCGCCGCGGCGCTGACGGATCGAAGCCAGCCACATCACGCGATCGACATGCGAGGTCCTGTGGCGATCGTGATGGGCAGCGAGGCCTGGGGCCTCACGCCGTGGTGGCTCGATCACGCGGACGCGACGGCCATGATCCCCATGTGCGGCAAAGTCGACTCCCTGAATGTCTCTGTCGCCGCCGGCGTGATGGTCTTCGAAGCCCTGCGGCAGCGCACCTGATCGTCATCC
>CAWUNT010000264.1:0-3755 GCA_963923405.1 uncultured bacterium
CCGACATGGAATTGGACACCTGGCACAGGCGGCAGCGGGACGTTCCGTTACAAGTTGAACGACAGCAACCTCGATTCGGGCGCGACCACAACGACTTCGACATCCTTCACACCGTCTGGCCCCCTATCCGAAGGAAACCACACGCTCTACGTGCAAGAACGCGACGCCGCCGGCAACTGGTCCGCCAGCGGCAGCAAATTGATCACCATCGATACGGCCGTGCCGACACTGTCGTTCAACTCCGTCAGTGGTGGCAATCCTTCGTCAAACCTTCGCCCAACCATCATCGGGACCGCGTCTGAACCTTCACAAGTCACTCTTTATTTTGACGGCTCCTGCGCCTCGGCAAAATCCGCGGCCTCGGTCAACACCGCCTTCGCCAGCCCCGGCATCACCGTCAACGCCGACGTCGCAGCGAACACGACGACCACGATTTACGCGAAGGCGATCGACTCCGCTGGCAACACCTCATGCGCCAGCCTCGTCACATACACTCACGACAACGTTGCTCCCGGTGCCCCCGAAGTGACCGGCACACCCCTGACAAATACCAGAAGGCCCGCCTGGGAATGGCGGCCTGGCGGTGGCGGCAACGGCAACTTCCGTTACAAACTCGACGACAGCAACCTCTCCTCGGGAGGGACGGAAACGTCAACGGCTGCTTTCACTCCTGCCAACGATCTGTCCGAGGGCACACACACCCTGTATGTGCAAGAGCGCGACGCCGCTGGCAACTGGTCCGCGAGCGGCAGCAAGATGATCATCATCGACACGACGCCGCCGGCCGCGTTCGCGATCACCGGTCCCCCGAGTCTCACAAGCACAACAACACCAACGATCACGTGGTCCGACGCCACTGATCCCGCCCAACCCGTAAAGTATGTCCTTAAAATTGCGTCCGACACGGCTTGCCAGACAGGAGTAAACCAGACGTGGCCGCCGGCGGGAGCCACCGCGCCCCTCACGTCAACCAGCCAGACATTGACAACTGTCAACAACGGTACGTGGTACGCGTGCGTTTCCGCGATTGATGCCGCCGGGAATGAGAGAATCGCGACGAACAGTGGTTACCGGTTTATCGTCAACACCGCGGCCCCGACTATCACAGCGGTAAGTCTGACTCAACCCACCGGAGCAGGAACTTCCGCAGCGAATGTCACGCTGGAATTTTCGGTCTCAATGTCCGCGACGGTTTTTGTGACGGGAACCCCCCGGCTGCCATTCAAAATCGGCAGCGAAAACAAGTATGCCGATTATTACAGCGGCAACGACACGTCCTCGCTGATTTTCCGTTATTCCACACAGTCCGGGGACAACGGCGATGTCGCGACCGGGACGACATCAAGTTTGGATCTAAACGGTGGTTCCTTGCGAGATGACTATGGGACAGACTTCAGCCTCGACTTCACTGGCGGTTCCACCTCGCGCAAGGTTGACACAACTGCCCCGGTCATAAACGATGTCCGCCTGACATCGCCGTCCGGAACAGGCGCGTCCGGCGCAGCCACCAATCTTGAGTTCACAGTGACCACATCCGAGTCCGTCACGGTCACCGGAAGTCCCACAATGGGCATCAAGATTGGCGACACGGCAAGGACCGCGACCTATCTCCGGGGTTCGGGCACTGCGTCGCTGGTGTTTGGTTACACGACCGCAAACGACGACAACGGCATTGTCTCGACACCGGATAATTCGACCCTCGCGCTGGGGAATGGCACGATGACCGACGCGGCAGGCAACAGCCTCGGTTTGCCCTTCGCCAAGGTAACGACCTCGCGGACCATTGATACGACACCCCCGACGATTACAATTGTTACGCTCTCGGCGCCTTCAGGGACGGGATTCTCCGCCACCGGGACGAACCTCGATTTCACCGTGACAACCTCCGAACCAGTCACGGTCACCGGAAGTCCCACAATGGGCATCAAAGTCGGCGACACGGCAAGGACCGCGACCTATCTCAGCGGTTCGGATACCGCGTCCCTGGTCTTCCGTTACACGACGGCAAGTGACGACACCGGCCTTGTTTCAACTCCCGCGGGTTCAACACTCGCGCTGACGAACAACGCGACGATGGGTGACGCGGCAGGCAACACCCTCGCGTTGGCATTCGCACAGATAACGACGTCGCGTACCATTGACACGACCGTTCCGACCGCCCCCGCGATCACCAGCCCGGCGAACTCAGGTTATTTCAACGCGCAGATTTCGGCGACGATCAATCAGGCCAACACCACGCTCGACGCGAACTTCAAGGACCTGCGTTATACCTTGGACGGCGCGGACCCCACTTGCTCCAGCGCGAATTGGATAGGCGCCCAGACGGGAACCGTGGTGATTCAAATCGGGAGCGACCGGACGCTCAAAGTCATCGCGTGTGACCTTGCCGGCAACGCATCCTCGATAGCGTCGCAAGTATTTACTTATGACATCAGCGCCCCGGGCGTTCCGACCTTGTCCCCGCCAGCCATGTCATTCAGCACGACGCCCTTCGTCATCACCGCGACCAAGAACAACGCCACGGATACGACGTTTTTCAAAATTCGATACACCATGGTGCAGGGAACCACTGCCGCGTCACCCGGGGACTGTTCCTCCGGCATAGCCATCGACTCCAGTGGAACCATCACGATTGCCACCGCTACCACGACCACAATCGCGGCCATCGCGTGCGACTATGCCGGCAACAAATCAGCATCCACCATCGCGACGTACACATACTCAGCCGCTTCAGGTTCATCTGGCACAGGCGCAGGCACACCGCTGATGACATCGCAGTCACCAGAAAGAAAATCCTTCTATGACACGGTCAGTCGGAAATACTGGAACTTCTTTTATTCCGGGAGCGACGTCCAATACGGTTATACGTCTGATGGAACCTCAGTCGTTTCGGCCAGCAGTCTGGGCACCACGACTACGGCGCGATTCGCGGTGGCCTCACAATCCGGCGCAGCCTTCATTGCCTACGAGTATGGCGACAATATCATGGTTCGCCGGGGATCGATCAGCGAAACGACAACCGGCAGCGGGAACTGGCAGATCAGCTGGGGCAGTCCCGTCGCGGCGTTGACTGGAACCGTCGCGATGCCGCACCGGAAACCAGCCATTGCTATCGGAAACGATGGATTTGTTTGGGTGGCAGGTTACGAAATCGGTTCGAGTAGTTACGCGCCAAAAATCGTTTCATCGACTGTGCTGCATACAATTTCGACCCTTACATTCGGCTCTCCCCAAATGATTGCTCAATTCACATCGGCCGCGCCTGTCGATCCAAATCTGGCTCTGGTCCGATTTGAAAATGACGTGATGCTGCTCACGACCGGATCTGATTTTGTCATTCGAAGTTACGTGAAAGGGACTAGTGTCTGGGACGCTAAAACTGGTCCAAGCAATGGCGGAGCGAAAGCACTCAAATTCTCGGTTAGCTCCGACGCGGCCGGCGTCCAGTTGGCTTATATTTCCCAGGCGGACAACAAACCGTATTACGCGACATTCACTGGAACTTCGTGGAACACACCGGTCGCTCTGGATAGCAGTACCGTGAACGGTGCCATCACGCTTTCAACAACCTCTGACAGTTCGAAATGGCTGGTGGCATGGAGCGCCGGTGGATACATCAAGTACATGACGTACAGCCTGACGCGTTCACCCCAGTGGAGTTCGGTAACTCCTGTCTCCTCGGCCGCGGCCGACAACTTCTTCCCGGTGTCCCCGATGGAAATCGGCGGGTCATCCGTACCGCTCTATTGGACCAA
>CAWUNT010000265.1:0-3753 GCA_963923405.1 uncultured bacterium
GTGTAGATCAAGGCGCGGCGCCGTTCGCCAGGCTTGAAGGTCAGCGTCCGCAAGTAAAAAATCGCGCCAAGGGCATCCATCGCGCCGCGAGCCAGCTGGTGGCTGCCCTTCGCCTCGCCTTTGGCGGGGTCCCAAGTCTTTTCGTCGACGCGACAGTCCTTGTGATTGAAGTCCAGCCATTTCTTGGAAACGTATGGCTTCTTGAAAACAGGTTCCTCATATTGCTCGATGTAGAACTTGCTGACCGCGAAATCGGATGGCCGGCTGTAAGACATGGCCTGGTCCTTGCCGTAAAATACGGACCGGAACCAGTCGCCCGTCTTGGCGTCGATACTGAAAATCCGGTGCCAGATCCCGTCATGCTTGGTTGGCGCCTTGGCCTCGATGTCCGCGTACCCGGCCTTCATGCCGGCCCAGGACAGCTCGTAGGTCGCCTTCTCGCCACCCTTGAAAGGGGTGGCGGCGTATACCTCGGCGCGAGTGATTTCTGGAATGTTTTCAGGGGTTTTTGGGCAGACGACTTCCATGAATGGGCCGTCGGCCAAGGCGCCCGGGGACAGGAAGATCGCCGCGCAGAAAGCGGCGGCACCGGCTAAAGCCCTGATTTGACCCCATCCCCGCGCCGACAACGCCATGCATTTCCCCCCGAATTCATTGACTTTCCGGGACCCCGGTGATATCCGAAAGTGCTTTCGTATCACCATTATACGCCGTTTTGGCCAGAATGAAGAAGGAGTGACTCAAAAGTTATGGAATTGATGGACACCAAAATGCCCAATATCGGAACCGTTCATTGGGAAGATGAAGACACGGGTTTCGACGGTGACGATAAGGGCCACAACCCCTTTGCGGACATGCTTGCCCAGGCTCCTGGCGGCGCTGAAATCCGCGAGGGCACTATCGTTAAAGGCCGGGTCGTTCGTCTGACCGACGACAGCGTTGTCGTTGATATCGGACACAAGTCTGAAGGCGAAATCCCCCGCCACGAATTCTTCACTGCCGACGGCGAATTGCATGTCAAAGTCGGTGATACGATTGAAGTATACCTGGATCGTTTTGAAGATGGCGACGGCGAGATGGTTCTCAGCCGCGAGCGCGCAGAGATGCTCCGCGCATGGGACCGCATCAGCGAAGCCTTCGAGAAGAACGAAATCGTCGAAGGTACGATCATGGCCCGCGTCAAAGGCGGTCTCTCGGTCGACATCGGCGTCAAGGCGTTCCTGCCGGGCTCGCAGGTTGACCTGCGTCCGGTCCGCAACCTCGACAAACTGATCGGCAACAAGCTGCAGTTCAAGATCATCAAGTTCAACAAGAAGCGCGGCAACATCGTGCTGAGCCGTCGCGTCCTCCTCGAGCAGGACCGCGAGAAGCTCCGCAGCCAGACCCTCGGCGCGCTTAAGGAAGGCGCTACCCTCAAGGGTATCGTCAAGAACATCACCGATTACGGTGCGTTCATCGACCTTGGCGGCATCGACGGCCTGCTGCACATCACCGACATGTCCTGGGGACGCATCAACCACCCGAGCGAATTGTTCGAAGTGGCCCAGGAAATCGAAGTCAAGGTGCTCAGCTACGACGAAGCACGCCAGCGTGTTTCCCTCGGCTTCAAACAACTCCAGAACGACCCGTGGCAGGCAGTTGCCGGCAAGTACAACGTGGGCGAAAAGACCCGCGGCAAAGTTGTCAGCCTGACTGATTACGGCGCATTCATCGAGCTGGCTGACGGCATCGAAGGCCTCATCCACATCAGCGAAATGTCGTGGAGCAAGCGCGTCCGCCACCCGTCGAAGATCGTCCAGATCGGAGACGAAGTTGAAGTGGTTGTGCTGGCAATCGACCTCGAAAACCGTCGCATCAGCCTCGGCATGAAGCAGATGGAACCGAACCCGTGGGAAATCGTGAAAGAGAAGTACCAGGTCGGCGACATCATCCGTGGCAAGATCCGCAACATCACCGACTTCGGTGTGTTCGTCGGTATCGAAGACGGCATCGATGGCCTGATCCACATCAGCGACATCAGCTGGAGCGAGCGCATCCGTCACCCGGGCGACAAGTTCAAGAAGGGTGATGAAGTCGAGGCGAAGATCCTCCAGATCGACGTCGAAGGCGAGAAGTTCTCCCTTGGCATCAAGCAACTCACGGACGATCCGTGGCTTGCACTCGCCAAGTCCATGCCGGCTGGCACCCGCGGCAACGGCAAAGTCACCCGTCTGACGGACTACGGTGCATTTGTTGAGCTGGCCCCGGGCATCGAAGGCATGATCCACATCAGCGAACTGGCCGACGAACAAGTGGCCAAGGTTGCTGACGTGGTCAAAGAAGGCGACGCAGTGGATTTCGTGGTCCTCGCGACCGACTCGGACGAGCGCAAGTTCTCCCTGTCGCGCAAGGCTTACCTGCGGAACCTCCAGGGCGACGACCTGCGCCAGTACATCGGCGCAGTTGCTGAACCGAAGACCAGCCTTGCTGACGCGTTCTCACGCGCCAACGCGGCTGCCGGAACTGGCAACGAAGGTCGCTGATCAGGCGAACCCGGTAACCGGTTGTTGAAAAAGAGGCCCGCCCCGTGCAATCCTGCCGGGGCGGGTTTTTCTTTTCCGCGAATCCCGTTGGAGGAGCTTTCATCATGGTTTTTGTGATCCGGGTTTTCCGGTTATGGTTAGGAATCCTGTTCGCGCTCTATGCCGTCTATCTCGCGGTGAACAACACGGAACGCATGGTCATTCAGATACCTCCGTTTGTTTCGCATGTAAGTTTGCCTGTTTATGTCATTGGCGCGGCATTCATCCTGACCGGATGCGGGATCGCGATTATTTTTCTGGGGCTTGACCTCGTTAAGAAAAGCCTCACGATTCACCAGTTAAAAAAGAAACTGCGTCAATACGAACCGCTGGAAGCAGCGGACGGATTGGCGGCCGACAGGCCCGCGGGTAAATCCCAGGGCAAGTCGGACAAGGATTCAATCATCGACATTCAAATGGAGAGGTTCAAATGAGGTTGAAAACAATTCTTTCCTCCTTCATTCCGGCCTTGCTGTTGGCCGCGACCATGGGGGGCGCACTGCCCGCCTCCGCCTACACCATGAAAAAGACGGCGGGCGCTCACGTCGGCGACGAGAATTTGCAGATCCTGCAGAAGCTTTCGAAAGGCGTGGCGACCATCGCTCAGCGCGCAAATCAAGCCATTGTCTTTGTGTCGGTTTACAAGACCGTCCAAGGCATGCCTTTTGACATGGTCGACCCGTTTGAGTTCTTCTTTGGCCCGAATGGTCCGGGCGTGCCGGGCGCTCCCCGCGGACGGGGTGGACGCCCGGGTGGTCGTGGCGAACCCCCGCAGAGGCGCGAAGGTGGCCTTGGATCCGGCTTCTTCTTCGACCTGGACAAGGGCTACATCCTGACCAACAACCACGTTGTCCAGGATGCGGACGAGATCCAATTGAAACTCGCGAACGGAGAGACATACGAGGGAAAGATCGTAGGCCGCGACAAGAACACCGACGTCGCCGTGGTGCAAGTCAAGGAGAGGAACTTCAACAAAAAGGGCCTTGGCGAACTTGATTTTGGTGACTCCGACAGCATGTCGGTTGGTGATTTCGTAGTGGCGCTCGGCGCGCCTTACGGCCTTGAAGCAAGCCTTTCCTTTGGTGTCGTTTCGGCTGTTGGCCGCGGCAATCTTGATATCACCAAGCTCGGCAACTTCATCCAGACAGACGCCGCGATCAACCCGGGCAACAGTGGCGGCCCGTTGCTGGAC
>CAWUNT010000266.1:0-3699 GCA_963923405.1 uncultured bacterium
GATAGCGTAGCGTCTCGTGGGCTCGGAGATGTGTATAAGAGACAGGGGCGAGAGCGTCAACGCGTTTGTCGTGCCGAAAGAACCCGGCCTGACATTGGAGGAACTTAGGACTTTCTGCCGCGACCAGCTGACCGGATACAAGCGCCCGAGGCACATCGAGATCCGCGCCTCGCTGCCCAAGACCAATGTCGGCAAGATACTCCGGCGGGAGCTGCGCGACGAAGCTCTGGCGAAAAAAGCCCGGCGCCCGCAGAAACCGCAGCCGGACAAAAACCAGCCAGAAAAAAACCAGCCAGCAAAAAACCAGCCGGAATGATGAATCGATTCGCGAAAACAGCGGCGGGCGTTTTACTCGGGTTTGCCGCATGGTCAAACTCGCCTGATGCGAGGGCCGCCGACAGATGGACGACCGGCGTAATCGTTGGCGCGGGTTTGATGCAGCAACCGTCCAGCCAATACTATCTGATGGCTTATACCGCGAACGTGTCTCTGGAATTCACTCCGGCAAAGGCGGGAATATCCCTTACGGCCTTTGGAAGGCCGAAGTTTTCAGCGGAAAACTTCGAGGACCAGGATTTTGGTGGCCTTGCCGAACTCAGAAAAGGCGTCGCGGCGCGGGGAAATTTTTCGCTGGGCGCGTCCGTCGGCGGCGGGCAGATGCGCGGCTACGTGAAATCCACGGACGGCGACGGCGGTCGCGGCGACTACCGGATGGATGGCGTGTCAGCGACCATCGATCTCCGTTACGAGACGGGAAAAGACGGCAGGTTCAACGCGCAACTGAGCCATACGATGTTCTCAGGGCTGAGCACGTCACTTGAGACCAAGGCCCGTGTGGCTTGGCCGTGGTCCTTCGTCATGCTCGGAATTGGTTACAGGGCATGACGAAGACGACAGCCATCGCTCTGTTTGCGGGCCTGTTTTCGGCCTTGTTTGCCGCTTGTTTTCCCGGGTCCGCGGTCGCAGCATCGGGAAAAGCCAAAAAGGTGTCGGCACAATACGCTGCCTTCGCCCCGAACGCTGGTGGGCAGGTGACGTACGGCCTTCGCGCCAGCTGGAATGACCGGGAAATCGGAGTTTTCCAGAATCACTATCTGACTGCTGGCGACAAGCCACTCGTCGGAGCCGTCTACGCGTATAGATTCCCGGTCTGCGACGAATCGTGCATGGTGCACCTGCACCTGCAGACCGGAATTGGCGGAACATCGGCGGGTCCGCTCGCGGAGTTTCTTTGGGGAGCTGAGATCCCGTTGCTGCCATTGGCCCTCAATGGAGGTACGATTCCATATGTACCGATGCTGCGGGTGGACCTGGCCAGCCACTGGGTCGCAACCCGCAGCCGCCTCATCATGTGGAGTTATCCATTTTGGGTTGGCGTCACTTTGCCATTCTGACCGGGCTTCTCGCCCATTTGAACGCCCCCGGGGCACTGGCGTACCCGATCCCGGTGGACTTCGATGGCAAGGTCATCCGATGGGATATTTCCGGTCCAGATGATCCTCTCTATTACGAAGTCATCAATGACTCGACATTCAACGTTCAGACAGCGGAATCCATCGTGGACGCGTCCGCGGCACTTTGGTCCGGTGTCGAGGGATCCGCGTTACGCCTTGCCAGCGTAAAAGACTCCGTGCAGGCGCGGGCCTCGATCACGGTCAACTTCAAGTCGAACTTTGACGGCGGCGATTTCGCGGCTGCTTATGCCGAAATGGATGAGAGCGACTCCGCCGGCAAGCCGGTCCACTGTTCAGTGAACGTCGCGATACGCGGGAACGAGGTTTTGCGCGATCTGGAGAAAACGGTCCTGCATGAGATCGGACACTGCCTGGGCCTCGGGCACTCGCTGTTTCCCAAAGCCATCATGAGTTACCGCCTCAGCCAGAACTCCTTCGCGCTCGACGTGGATGACATCGCCGCTATCCGCCGCCTGTACGCCGGCGACGGGACCCAATTTGAAATTCCACCGGGCTGCGCCATCAGGGCGCGACGCGGGGGTAAGTCACAACAGCCCGGATTCACAGGGTTTGATGGACCAATGGACCCGACATTGGCATTGCTTCCACTTCTTTGCCCCATCCTTCTGCGGACCTTGATCGCTATGTTGACGGCACGGCGCCAGCGGGGCTAAAACCAGCCCGAAACAGCGAACTCCGCGCCAGGACTGGATGCCATGACCCTTCTGCAACCACAATTGCCAGATCGATTCAAGTCGATGAGCGACGAGGACGTTCACGCCCTGATAACAGACCACAAGGCCAAACTGGGCGAGCGATGCGTGATCCTCGGTCACCATTACCAACGCGATGAAGTCATCCGTCACGCGGACTACACGGGCGACAGCCTGAAGCTGGCGCGAGTCGCGCGGGATCTCGGGGAAACTCCATACATTGTTTTCTGCGGTGTCCACTTCATGGCCGAGACCGCCGACATCCTGACGTCGCCGTCACAGGAAGTCTCGCTGCCTGACTTGCAGGCTGGATGTGACATGGCCGACATGGCGGAGACATGGGATGTCGAGGCCGCCTGGGACGAGGCCATGACAGCGCTGGGTACAACGGAGCCTGGCACCGGAAACTGCCAGAAGATCGTGCCCGTCACATACATCAATTCCAAGGCCAGCCTTAAGGCCTTCGTGGGCGACCATGGCGGCACAATTTGCACGAGTGGCAACGCCCGCGCTGTGATCGAGTGGGCGTTGGCAAGGGGCGATCACCTGTTCTTCTTCCCGGACCAGCATCTGGGTCGAAATATCTGCAAGGCCATGGGTTTCGATCCCGAAAAAGACATGCTTCTTTGGGATCCGAAAAAGCCACTGGGCGGACACACCAGGGAGAAGATCCGTGACACCAGGATCTGGCTGTGGCAAGGGCACTGCCCGGTTCACGCGCTCTTCACCCTGCACCAGATCAAGAAGATCCGCCTTGAAAGCCCTGAGACCCGGATCATCGTGCACCCTGAGTGCGCCATGGAAGTCGTGGACGCTTCTGACATGTCGGGATCGACCGAGCAGATCATCCGCGCGATCGAGTCTTCCCCCTCTGGAAGTCGCTGGGCTGTCGGCACAGAGAAACATCTCGTCGAACGCCTCGCCGCGGATAACCGGGACAAGGTGATCACCAGCTTGAATCCATATACGTGCCTTTGCGGTACCATGAACCGGATCAGCGCGCGGCACCTGGCTTGGGTCCTCGACGATCTTGTTCAGGGCAAACCCATGCGCAACCGGATCACCGTGGATGAAAAAACCGCGCTGGCATCACGGGTCGCACTCGATCGCATGTTCACCCTGAACTGAAAGCACCCTTCACTTGACGATTTACATCGATCACTGCGGAACTACACAGCTCGCCCGGGAAGTCCGCGACGTGATGGTCGGGCATATGGACCACGGTCCATTCGCGAACCCTGCAGCGCATCATCATGCCGCAGGGCGAGCCGCGTATGAGACAGTCGAGACAGCGCGGGCGGAAATCGCTACCTGCCTGAACGCGAAACCGGAATGGGTGCATTTCACCGGGGGGGCCAGCGAGGCCAACAACATCATCATTCATGGTTTCGCGCGGCGCTTTCGCCACCACGGTTGCCGCATCCTCGTCGGCGCGACGGAACACAAGTCCATTCTGGACTCCGTTCTGGATTTGAAGGACTCAGGTTCTGTCTCTTATACACATCTCCGAGCCCACGAGACGCTACGCTATC
>CAWUNT010000267.1:0-3681 GCA_963923405.1 uncultured bacterium
TGGAGGGAACAATCACGGTCGCCAATCGCGAATACCTGCCCGGATTTGTCGGCGAGGATCTGGACTTCTACATGGCGGGGACTTTCAAGGTACCTTTCGACAACAAGCAGTCCGTTGCCGAATGAATTCCTGGCTTCAGACGCGGCGCGCTGCGCTTGCTCGAGCAGATCGGTCTCCGAGCGGACGATACGCATGCCCTTGCCACCACCGCCAAACGCGGCTTTGATCAACAACGGAAATCCGGTTGTCCGCGCAAAACGACTGAGCGCGTCTTTCGCCTTGCCGGAATCTTTTTCGAGGTCGATGCCGTCAAGTCCTTCGATGCAGGGTACTTTTGCTTTCAGCGCGAGGGTGCGGGCGGCGGCTTTGCTGGCCATTGCTTCGATTGACTGCGGAGACGGACCAACCCATGTCAATCCGGCGCGGATGACGTCAGCCGCGAATTCCGCGTTCTCTGACAAGAAGCCAAAGCCCGGGTGAACGGCATCACAACCAGATTCTTTTGCGATGCGGATCATCGCGCCGCCGTCGAGGTACAGGGCTGTTGTCTCGTCCGGCACACGATGCAGGCGGGTGACAACATCGGCCAGGAAAGCGGGCGGAGTCACACGGTCCGTTATGGCAACTGTCTCGATGCCCAGACGTTGCGCGGTCAACGCGATGCGCCTCGCGATCTCTCCGCGATTCGCGATGAATAGACGTTTGATCTTCAACTTCGGATTCGGACTCACGATTCGATGCGCTCCAGTAGATGGGAGATCTTGAAGTCGCCGGGCACGGTAACACCCCAGGGCGACGTGGATTTGGCGAAAAAGGCTTTCAATCCCGCCTGGCCTTCACTGCCGGTACGCGCCGAAGCGATGGCCTGGGCCGTGTAATCGCCTTGCCGGCCGGAGTTCTCGCGCACCTGGTCCAACAGTGCCTTTATGGCGCTTTGTGCCTGTGGGCCGGCCTGAATGATCAGCGAAAGTTCATTGCGAAGGACTTCGTCCAGACCGGCCGCATCCGCCACGACGTCGACGAGGCCAGCCATTTTCGCGTCATTCGCGTCGAGGGCGCGGGAGGTAAGCGCGGCACGGCGCAAGGACCCCGGCGTAAATCGTCGAGCCAGATAGGGCATGATGACCGCTGGAATCAGCCCCAGTCTTGCCTCGCTCAGGCAGAACTTGCTGTCTCCGGTGGCAATCACAATGTCACAACACGCGATCAGCCCGACCGCGCCCCCGTACGCGGCGCCCCGGACGAGCGCTACCGTCGGACGCGGGAAATTGGCAACGGCTTCGAACATCGTGGTCAGTTTGGCGGCGTCGTGGAGGTTTTCCTGATGGGACAGCTTCGCGCTTTCTTGCATCCAGGCCAGGTCCGCGCCGGCGGAGAAGTGTTTTCCGCGGCCGGCAATCACCATGCACCGCATGGTCGGGTCCTTCCCGGCCTCACGAATGATCCCTGGGATCGCCTCCAACATCGCGCCGCTGAATGCGTTGGCAGTCTCCGGGCGATCGAGGAGCAGGACGCCGATCCTTGATTTGCCCGCTGCGTCCAGATTCAACGTGGTCCATGTCACGGGATTTTTGCTCATCGCGATCAGCCCCCGATCGAGTTCACGGAATCAATAACTTCGCGGGGGATCAGGGTCTTGTGGCGCAACAATGCCTGGGCGAAAGTCTTGCCTTGGGCGTCGGTTCGCAATGTCACCGTTCCCCCGCCTCCGAGGGCCTCGTCCAGGAGGAAGTTGAGGCCCAGCATGTTCGGCAGGCGGTACCTGGTGACGGTCCCCGCGCAAAGTTCCTGGAAGAGGTCCTTGACCCTCTGCGCCGTCAGGTATTGCTCGAGGAATGCGAAAGCCTTCGGACTGCGGGCCATGATGCCGATGTTGGCCATGTCACCTTTGTCGCCGCTGCGACCGAGGCAAATCATGGACAGCGGCTGTGCCTCGGGATGCTCCTGGGTTTTCATCGCGGATTTGATGTCACAGCCGGATTTCGATGCTGCTTGTTCCGGCGGGAATTTCGCCGCGTCGAATTTTCCGGATTGTTCCGGTGGCACAACGATCTCGCTGTGAATGCCCTTGTCGATTTCACAAAGGGCGATCTTCGGGCGGACGACTGATTTCGGCATCAAGGCCGGCCAGTAACTGACAATTTCCTGTGCCTTGGGGACTCCCCCGATGACACAAACCCCGGGAGGTCCAGAAAGAATCAGGCTGGGGATCAGTTTTCCAAAACGGCGCAATTTTTTCTCATCCGCGCAACGTGCCCCGAGGCGCAAGAGGATTTCATTCCCGTCATCACGGCCCCCAAGCGAGCGATGACAGGCGTTCCAGCCGAAATACTCGGTTGATGTCTCAGTGAAATCGTCGCGTCCGCACCGTTCCCAGAAAATTTCCGAGAACGCCTCGGCCTTGGCGCGCGCGTCCGGCCCTGAAATGGCAATTGCGCCAAGGCTCTTGAAACCATCGGAATAAGCCATGGAAACTTTGTAAAGCGGAGTTGGCTCGTAGCCTTTGACTCCGGTGACGCGGACCCTGTCCCGGCCATCTTGTGTCAAGGTGATGGTGGCGAAATCCGCAACCACATCGGGAGTGATGTACGCGTGCGGGTTGCCCATTTCGTAGAACAACTGCTCGCGTACCGTGTCGACAGAGACAAGGCCACCTGTACCCGGGTGTTTTGTGACAACAAAGGAGCCGTCCCTGTGAACTTCGAGGACCGGGAAACCCATGTCCTTGAATGACTTGACCTTGCGCCAGTCAGTGAAGTTGCCGCCGGTCGATTGCGTGCCGCATTCGATGATGTGCCCCGCGACAACGCCTGCCGCAAGTTTGTCCCAGTCGGTTGTGGACCAGCCAAACTCATGCAACATCGCGCCAACAGTGATGCCGGTATCAGTCACGCGGCCCGTGATGATAATGTCGGGTTCCCATTTCAAGGCTTCCGCCACCGGGGCCGCCCCAAAGTAAATGTTGGCTGATTCAATCCGCGACGCCACCGACGCGAAGTTGGCGCCGGATTCCATGTTGCGGAAGTCGCAGCCTTTGGATTGCAGTGCCTGGATGTCGGTCAGGATGTCATCGCCGTGGACGATCGCCACTTTCGGCTTGAGGCCAAGTTTCTTGCCGAGCGCCATGATCGCCTCGGCGCAGCCTTGCGGATTCACGCCTCCGGCATTGGTGATGATCCTGGTGCGGTTGGCGAGGATGTCCGGCAGTACTTCCTCAAGCATGTTGATGAAGTCACGGGCGTACCCCAGCTTTGGATCGTGCGATCTTTGCTTTTGCATGATCGACATCGTCACTTCGGCAAGAAAGTCCATTGAGATGTAGTCGAGGTGCCCGCCGCGGACTTGACGCCGGAGGGCATCCGGATCGTCGCCCCAGTAACCGCCCGCGTTGCCGATGCGAATGACGTCTTTCTGGTTCATTTTCGACATGGTTACATCCTGAATATACCGAACCGGGTCCGGGCCCAGTCGTGGAAAAGGGTGGAAGTCAGGGCCATTGACAGAACGTTGCGGGAATTGCGTGGATCAATCACTCCGTCGTCCCACAGCCTTGCGGTCGAGTAGTAAGCAGACCCTTCACGGGCATATTTTTCGAGGATTGGTTCGCGGATCTTCTGGCGGTCCGTGGCACTGAGTTTTTCGCCCCGTTTGGCCAGCTGCTGCTCCTTCACGGTCGCGAGC
>CAWUNT010000268.1:0-3680 GCA_963923405.1 uncultured bacterium
CGTCGGCAGCAGCGGCGCGATCCTGAGCTACATCATGTGCCGCGCGATGAACCGCGGGTTCGTCAGCGTCATCCTCGGTGGTTTCGGTACTGGTGGCGGCAAGCCCGCGGCTTCTGGGGCGGCGGCCCAGGCACCCGCCGGTGAAGTGGTTTCGGTTGACGCGGGCGAAGTTGCCGAGATGCTGGCGTCGTCCAAGAGCGTTATTTTCGTCCCGGGTTACGGCATGGCCGTGGCTCAGGCCCAACATCCCATTCGTGAGATCACGGACATCCTGCGCAAGAGCGGCGTCAACGTGCGGTTCGCGATCCATCCGGTGGCGGGACGCTTGCCGGGTCACATGAACGTGCTTCTTGCCGAAGCCAATGTGCCGTACGACATCGTCCTTGAGATGGACGAGATCAACGAGGATTTCCCGGAGACGGATACGGTGATCGTCGTCGGCGCGAATGACGTCGTCAATCCGGCGGCACAAACGGACGAGTCGAGCCCGATCTATGGCATGCCGGTTCTCGAAGTCTGGAAGGCGAAGACGTGCGTGGTATTGAAACGCGGTATGGCCTCCGGATACGCGGGTGTCGACAATCCTCTGTTCTACAACAGCAACACGCGGATGCTTTTTGGCGATGCCAAGAAGAGCATCGACGCGGTCTTGACGGCCCTGCGCAGTCGATAGGACGCGTGCCTGACGCCCGAGGCGCGCCTGGCAAGTGAGTTGGCAGTGATCTTTTTCTGGACGCCCCGGCGGGTAAATTCGCCGGGGTTTTTCGCTTTTTGGTAAGTGGTTCCGGGGGGTTGTCATCCGTTTCAGGGTGGCGTTATCCTTGCATCTTGTTGCCGGATCCAAACCGGTATGAAAACCGAATCACAGACTCGCAGGAGGCCCGTGATGCGCCAGAACGCCAAAACGACCGTGAAGAACGCCCTGATTGTAAACCTGATCCTTGTTCAGGCTCTGGTCGCGTGCGGTCGCGGGGATTCAGGTTCTTACACGAGCGACGTCGGTGACGCGGCATACGCCGGCGCTCAGGACAGCCTCGTTGACGATGAACCAGTTGCCATTCCCGATCCGGTAGCGATTCCGGACGAGCAACCTCAACCTCAACCTCCGCCGGCCGATCCGGCGACGCAAAGTACAGCCCTGGCCCCGAATCCGCAGGGTGTCGCCATGAAGGATTTTGAACGTCGCGTGATCGAGCTGACAAACGCCGAGCGTCAAAAGCGCGGACTTGGCATTCTCACGGTCAACGGACACTTGCTCGACAACTGCCGCCGCTGGTCCGCGAACATGGCCAACCGCCGCAGCATGTACCACAGCAACATGGACTTCGGTGGTGAGAACGTCGCCTGGAACCAGGCTGATGCCGCTGAAGTGGTCACCGCCTGGATGAATTCCCCGGGACACCGGGCGAACATCCTGCGCCCCGGTTTCAAGTCGATCGGTGTGGGCATGGCTCGCTCGAACGGACCCTATTGGTGCCAGCAGTTTGGCTGGTAAAATAGGGTTCATGAACAAACATCTGGAATTTGATTGTCCCCTGTGCCGCGACGTCGCGGCTGCCGTGAAAGGCGACTTCGGTCGCATCGTGGCGGTGCGGGAGCATTCGATCATTGTAGTTGGCGAACACCAGTTCTTTCCTGGATATTGCATGGTCGTCGCGCGCCACCACGCGCGCGAGATGCATGACTTGCCCCCGGAAATCCAGCGCGCGATTTTTGACGACGTGATGGTGACCGGCCGGGCGATAGCGCAAGCATTCGCGCCCCTCAAGATGAATTACGCGTCTCTTGGAAATGTAGTCGAGCACTTGCACTGGCATGTGATCCCGCGTCGCGCGGATGAGCCGGATCCAAGGGCGCATCCCTGGGCGGAGTCGGCGCGATTCGCGGACAAAAAAACAACGCCGGGCGATGCCCGGCGTGTCGCGGATTTGATCAAGAAGTTCTTCTGAAGATTACTTGCGGCCCGCGATCGTCAACTTTTTGAAGGTTTTCGCGTCGACGGACTTCTCCATGTCGTCGAGAACGAGGTTCATCGGGATCGACATGTTGTAACCGTCTTCACCACCCCAGTGCAGGGCCACAGCGTAGCCAGTCTCGCGGTCAAGGACCGGTGATCCACTGGATCCGCCTTCGGTGTCGCACGTGTGGCGGATGGTCTGGCGGCCACCCATTTCCTCGGGCTCAACGCTCGTGAGCTTGCAATATTTGGAGCGGTCGATTTCTTTGGTGCGAGCCTGCGGATGACCGGCGACGATCAGCATCTGGCCGACGTTGACCTTGCCGCCCCACATGGTGACGACGCCGCCTTCCTTCGCCAGCTTCTGGCTGCCGTTGCCGAGGTCTTCCTTGGCCCGGTTTGAGTTGCTGGTGTCGTCGTCACTGACGCGCGATACTTGATAGAGGGCGTAGTCGAATTGCTCGTTGCGGGCGAGAACCTCCTCACAACGGAATTTGGCGTGCTTGTCGCCAGTGAGCGCCGTTTCGTAATCGAGTTCGAACATCACATTGCACGCGCCGAATTCCCAGCAGTGGAAGTTCGTCACGAACAAGTCCTCGGCGACGCGCCATCCGGTGCAGAAGCCCTGGCCGGTCGTGTCCTTCACGATCGCGATGGGGCGCGTCATGTTGTAGTATTTTGAGGATTTGGCGGCTTCGATCTTCTCGAGGTTGTTCTCGCCGACGATGCGGCGATCGAAAAACCAAGCCGGCATGTTGGCCGGTTGTTCGATGATGTCGGCCTCTTCAGTCGCCAGCGCTACTGGTTCCATGCCCGTGAGCCCGGCGAGGACCGCGAGAGCGAATGCCGCGCGGAGGCGGCTGCCTGAGAAGAACTTCATCCTTGAAGTGATGCCCGCCATGGTACTCCCTTCCTCCGTCAGGTCGCGTTCATCGCACGAACCCGAGGTGCCGGCGCGTCAACACGCGAACCGGTCTGGTTAGTGGTGGCTGCCCCAGGCGATCCTTGCCCGGTGGCGTCCAAATAACGAAAAAAATTAACGGAAACGTTCGTATTTGGGAGAACACCACACAATTGGCTGGGCGGTCAACTATTTTTTGGCAGGTGATTTTTCTGGACGCAGGAGCTACATCTTGGCGATTCTTTTGCGATCGTTCCGGATTCATTACGCGGAGGCCCAGATGGGCTCAGGGTCCAAGCCAATACCGACGGGCGGCAATGTCAGTCACCTGATCGACCGTTTTGCCGCAATCCCCGTTACCGGGACATCGGGCAAGTCCGGCGTGGCGTCTGGCGCGCTTGCCTGCCAGATGAAGTTCCCGCAATCATGTTGCGGTGGCAATGGTTATCAGGTGTTCGCCGAAGGCGCGTTGATAAGCGCCCGTGTCTGCGGCTGCGTCACCAGGTGCGGAATTTGTCAGGGTCAGTGCCGGATGGTGATTGATGGCGTGGCCCGTCCCTGCGTCGAGCCCTCGCCGAAGAAGTGCGCCGGGATTATCGCCAGCGCCCAGCTTCCCGCGCGTTACCTCAACGCGTCCTTTGAATCCTTCGCGAACCTCAGCGGCAACGGCCGTCAAGTCGCCGCGCGCATGCAGAAGTGGGCACAGGGCTTCAATCCCGGTGTCTCGAGTGGACTTCTCGTTGGGGGATCGGTCGGGGTTGGCAAGACTTTTCTTCTCGTGGCGCTGGCCAGGTCCCTTGCGGCGCGTGGTTTTTCGGTGCG
>CAWUNT010000269.1:0-3673 GCA_963923405.1 uncultured bacterium
CGGATTACCTGAAAATTCTTTTGCCAGCGTTTCTTGCGTTTGAGGCGGGTGCTCGAGAGCGTCACGCCCGTCTGGGTGGCCAGGATGAGTGGCACTTTGGTTGCGGTTACAAGTACGGTCTGTGGTCTGCTGTGGTTCATTATCCGCTTCTCCGTCACAACTCAGCTGTAAGAACTTCCGCTTCGACGACAACTTGCCGGCAGCCGGGGCAGAACCCGACTTTCGACGGTCTCTTTATATCAACCTATTTTATTAAAATCAATAAAATTTTATAAAAATTATTAAAATATGTTATTTTATAAAAATAACAATAATTACAGTTGCTTATCGAAGGAATTGATCAGCGCGCCAGTGCGGCCGCCCCAAACAAGCTACGCAGGTCGTTGTCGTTGAAGCTCAGGCCGGCGCCGAAATAGTATTTCGGATCCTTGTGCTCCTTGTGAGTTACCGGATCCAGCCGGGTAATGTCATCCACGCCGGCTATGGCCGAGACGTGATTGAAGAAAAGTACGCTCGCGTAAGCCTTCAAATGCGCCACCCGGCGATACTCGTTGTCTTTGGTCCTCCAGTCGAAGGCCTCCGCGCTGACACGCAGACGGTCGCGGAAAAGATAAAAATCAGAGGCAATGCCACCGGTCGACTCAAACAATCCAAATCTCAGGCCGACCGGGCCGAATCGCTTCGCGAACTGCAGGTTGTAGCGCAGGGCCTTGCGATCCTGGATGATTTCGCGCGTCTGGGTCGTGTTCGGGTCATCATCCACCGTGGGTTCTTCGGTGATGGTCCTCGTCGTCCGGTCGACCTGCTCGTTCTGGACATCCGTCGCGCCCAGCAAATAATAGCGGTCCGGGCGCGTCCGGAAGACCATGTTGAAGTAATTCTGACCTGTATTGTCGTTCCGGAATTCCCCGCGGTACTCGACCCCGACTTCAAGTTTCTTGACGGGTGACAAGACCTCACGGAGATCCTTTATGGCGCCCTCGATCTCCGCGATTGTTGATTCGTCTGAGAGCAACTTGCCGATCGTGCCCTCACCGCGCTCGACTTTCTCGGAGATGAGCCGGATGTTTTTCGACGCGCCCTTGACGTCCGCCATGGATTCATCGAACGAGGCGATGATGTGCTGCAACTTCTGGCGATTGCCTTCATTCATGACTTCGCGAAGGCCCTGCGTGAACTCCTTGATATTGGCGACGATGTTTTTCACGTCCTCGGGGTGATCACCCACCGCGCCACGCAGGGCCGCCAGGGTCTTCTTCAGGTCCACGGTTCCATCGTGGAAATTCTCGAGGATCTCGCCAATGCTCTTCTTGCCTTCGTCAGATCCCATGACATCGGCAAGGACGCCGGTGATTTTCTTGACGTCACGGCCGATGCTGCCGGCCAGCGCCAGGACAGCTTGCATGTCGGTCGTTCCCTCAGCCTTCGGGATCATCCCGCCTTTCGGGATATACTGCCCGCTGTCCTCGGGACGCACAATTTCCAGGAATACGTCGCCCAGAAGTCCGCGCGTGCGCACTTCAATGTGGGATCCCACCGGGATCTTCACGTTCATGTCGATTTCCATGTCAATCCGCGTCATGTTGACGTCAAGGCGGACATCCTTGACCTTGCCGATGATCACGCCGTTGGTCTTGACGTGGGTTTTGGGAATGATGCCGGCAGCGTCACTGAGGATCGTGTAGTAGTTGTTGCGCTTGCCGGACTCAAAACTGTCCGGGCTCAGGACAAAAAACATGTAAACGAGAGTGGAAAGCGCCACCAGCGTGAAGAGTCCTACCTTGAACTCTGTGCCAAGCGTTTTCATCGCGTTTGTCTGCGCTCCTGCCTTTTGGATACGTTCGCCAACTGTTTCCGCCGCGTTACAGGAATTCCATCGGTCCCTCGACGCGCCCGGAGAAGAACTGCCGCACCACCGGATCCTTCGTCTTCCTGAACTCATCCGGGGAACCCGCGAGGGCGACTTTCCCCTGATATAGCATCACTATGTTTTCGGCTGTTGCGAGGGCGGCCTTTAGGTCGTGGGAGATGACAATGGAAGACACGCCCGGAACATCGCGGTTCACTTGCACGATCAGGCCGTCAATCATCTCCGAAACCAGGGGGTCCATCCCCGTGGTAGGTTCGTCATAAAGCAGGAATTTTGGTTTTGTGACAAGTGCCCGCGCCAGACCTACCCGCTTCTTCTCGCCTGTGGACAACTCGGTTGGATATTTGTGCTGGATGCCCGGCAAACCGACCAGCGCCAGAACCTCCTCTACCCTTTCCAGCATCGACGGCATGGGCATCCGGGTGTGCTCGCGCAGCGGGAAGATGACGTTCTCCCCGACGCTCAAACTGTCAAAAAGAGCCGCATTCTGGAACAACATCCCGAACTTGCGCCGGTAGAGGCGCAGTTGCTCGTGGTCGAGCATCGTGATGTCCTCGCCATCAACAACGATCTGCCCGTGATCAGGATGCATCAGACCCATCAGGTGCTTGATGGTCACCGATTTGCCTTCGCCTGACTTGCCGATGATGAAAGTGATCTTGCCCGGCGGGATGACCAGGTCCAGGTCGTCAAGGACGACCCTTTTGCCGAACGCTTTTCGCACATTCTTGAACTCGATCAAAACTTCACCTGCAAGTAAGTGATGATCACGTCGCATCCCAGGATCGCCAGCAAGCTGACGACGACGGAATTGGTGGTCGCGACACCGACACCTTTCGCGCCTCCTGACGCCTGGAGGCCGTATCGACACGCGATCAGGCACATGAGGACCGAGAACACGACCGCCTTCTGCAGTCCGTTCCAGATGTCTGTCGTGTTGACGATCTGGGTCATCTTCTCGATGAAAATCCCGACATCGACACGAAAGATTCCAACGCCCGTCATGTACGCGCCAATGACTCCGATGAAAATGAAAACAATGCAAAGCATCGGGATGATCGCGACTGAGGCGATGAATCGAGGCACGACCAGGTAGTTCACCGGGTCCACGGCCATGGCTTCCATGGCGTCGATCTGCTCGTTGACCCGCATCGTGGCGATCTCCGCCGTCATCGCGGACCCGACACGTCCGGAGATCAGGAATCCTGTCATGAGGGGAGCCAGCTCGCGGGTGAGCGCTTTCGCCGTCGCGGCACCCATGAGCCCTTCCGCCTTGAATATCTGGAAAATGCCGCCTATTTGCAGCCCGAACACAGCGCCCGTGAAGAATCCCGTCAGAAGGATGATATTGAGCGACTGGTTGCCGATGAATTCCAGTTGCTGGAAAACCAGCGAGGTTCGCATCGGGTGCCGGAATGTCTGCTTGATCACGTCGCCGACATACACAAAAAACCTGCCGACCTCGATCAGACGGTCCGTCGTCTCGACACCGAGCCATTTCACAGCGATTTCAGCAGTCCGGATTGGCATGAATCACCGCGCTGTTTGATACGGGGAACAGGCAGGGTACCCCATACAAGTATCGGTCATTCAATGGAGCAGTGCCAGTCAGCGACCAGTGAGAAAACAAATCACGGCGTTGGGAAAATCCGCAAATTCAGGCGGGGATCATCAGGAAAACCACATTTTGACGGCAACGAGGGCCATGAAAACAGCGAACCACCGGCGCGCGACCACAGGGTCAAGCCCGACTCCAATCCGCGCCCCGATCAGGCCACCAGCCAACATCCCGCAAGCGATCAA
>CAWUNT010000270.1:0-3669 GCA_963923405.1 uncultured bacterium
AAGAGACAGCACCCTGTTGATCAGCCAAAAACCCATGTGGTTTTACTCGTCAGCGATGGTCGACATCTGATAGACGAAAGGTATTGCCAACGGTCCGGATTTTCAACGGGAATTGTAAGGTGATTCGCGGCACCCGCAAATCGAGGCCAGCCTTCTGGTTGCTGGTGTTGTCCGTTGCCCTGCCACTCATCGCGCTGGGGCGACTGGCAGGCGGCTTCTCCGGGGCTGGCGCCGGCCGGGCCGTGCGTCCTCTCTCGGATCTCGACGTGGGATTACCGGGTTTTCCCGTTCCGGTTCGGTCCTTACCTGGAAGCCCTGGGATCGACAGGGTCGCCATAGCCCCGATCTCGACAGCCTTCCTCGCGATGGATGAGGCTGTCGAATTGAATTTTGATGTTACCGATGCCGGAGAACGGCTCGATTTCGTGGAGATCGTCATCTCGGACGTCGCCTCCGGGCAGGTCTTGTTTGCGGCGGACCCGGTTTCAGTGCGCGGTAGTGGCGGGATCCAGATGAAACGCGCGGCCACGCATCCGGGTCCCGGTGCCGGTATCCGGAAGTACGAGCTGCGGGCCAGATTTCGCGGCGGCGACGGGTTCGCGGTCTGGGCGCAAATGCCACCGCGACCGGAGGCGGTCGAGCAGGCAGGCCTGATATTGACTTCCGGCGGTTCCACGGGAGCGATTTGGGGGACCTGGCGCAGTGGTCGTGATGTCGCGCCGGTCTCGCGTTGGGCGATGCTGCGTCACGTTTGGGACGGGTCTGGCGGCCCGCTGGCCGTCATGGTGGCTTCGCTGTTGACGTTGGTCGCTGCGTTTATCTTTATCGCCGTCGGCAGTTCTGACCGGGCGGACGCCGGGGCAGGCAGGCTGGACGGATATGGCACGGCCGGAATCTTCCTCGCGGCGCTGGCGGTGACGTTGGCGTATACGGTCGTTTGCCCGCCTTTTCAGGCACCGGATGAGCCAGATCACGTTTTGACCCTGACTAAAGTGGCTAACGCCGGTCGGCTGGAGGAATCCGCGCTGGAACTGGCCCGGAAGGGGTGGTTTGAATCCATAAAGTTCCGCCCGGGAATATCCTTCGCCTCTGAATTCATGGGGGCTCCGGAAAAGCTGGGTTGGGCGAAGCACGTTGCGGAAACCGGCGACTTGCGACTGCGCAGCCCGCTGGCGGCGAAGACCTGGCCATTGCTCGGCAGGGCCCTGGACGGACTGGCCGCGGCCGATGCCTTGTTGATGCTGCGCTTGATCAACGCGGCGATGTTCGCTGCTGCGTTCGCGGTCTTCCTGCTGGCGCTTCCCCTTGCGCACAGGGATACCTTGGGGCTCTTGCTGCTGGCCATGCCAGCGCTCCCTTTTTTCGCGATGCACTGGTCGAATCACGCGATGGCTGTCGCCGGAATTGTGGCTGGAACCGGGCTCGCCGTCCGGTTGATCCTGGGGGGTGAGCTGCCGGTCGTCGCGTATGCCGCATGGGGAGCGCTGTGCGGATCGAGCTTCTTGTCCGGCGTGACTGGAATGGCCGTAGTCTTTTTTTCGGCGTCGATCGCCGTGGTCGCGCTTTTTGCCAGAGCCAGCCTCTGGCGGGCAGCCTGCGCGACCGGGATCTTTTCGGGCGCCGCATTGGCTGTGGTCGCGATCATCACGCCCCCCGATTACTTTGAGCTGATTGCTCAACGAATGGTCAGGGCATTTCCAGGAGCCGGGGGGTGGATGAACCCGGCCAATGTTCCGTTTTGGATGGCGTTTTCGGTGGCTGGCGCGATTGTTTTGGCGTCCGGCACAGTGTGGGGCATCCGCAGGTTTGGCGGCGTTGGCCGGATATCCACCGGGCGGAAGGCACAAGTCTGGCCGCTGATTGGTCGGAGTGTAGTCCTTGTCCAGGCAATCCTGTGGGCGATTGTGTTCCTTGTTCCCGTCTGGCCTTTGCGACTGGAACTTCAAAATATCGAGTCGGCCTCCGGTCCGCCTGTTGAGATCTGGAAATACGGCGTCAAGTCAGTAGCGACTTTTTTCTCGGGATTCGGATTGCTGGGCCGGGATTTTCTGACGTCAGATTCTTTCTGGGGGGGCTTCGGCTGGCTGGATGCGATGCCCCCGGCCCGCGTCCTGCAACCTGTGAAGGCGATACCGGGGGCTGGAATTTGCCTGATTTTTCTCCATGCTCTTCGCCACAAGGAGTTCAGGGCGTGGTTGTGGCTCCAGTACGCGGCGTTGTTGACTGGCGTCTGTGTTTTCGCGTTCGCGGTTGGATCCTTTCAAATTCCGGCCAACCTTCACGGACGTTATCTGGTCGGGCCATTCGTCTTTTTCTCGACAGTATGTGGAACCGGAATATCAGGCATGATCGCTGGCGCCGGAGCCTCTCGAATCAAAGCCGCACGACAATTGATGTTTGTTGCAGTAGTGTGTCTTCACGCGGTGTGCCTCAGGCATCTGCTCTTCAGGTATTTCGGATCTCCGTCATAGGGTCGGGTCAAGGTCATGGACGCGAAACTTCAGCAATTCATTCGCTCGGTGCCGTGGGCTCTTGCCGGTACCCGGGAAGAACACCTTGAGCGCACGGTGGCGAATGAGACGGACCGGCTTGCCGGCCAGTCGGCGGAAGGACCTCTGATCTCCATCGTCGTCGCTTTGTTCAACACGCCGGTCAGGCTGCTGGACGAGTTGATCATGTCCATCCGCGCCCAGACTTGGACACGGTGGGAACTTGTCCTGGTCGACGATCACGGCGGGGAAACGGCTCATTTGGCGGTGGCCGACGCCGCGGCGGCCAGCGATCCCAGGGTGAAGGTCTTGCGTTCCGGGAAACAGGGCGGCATCAGCGCCGCGCGCAATCTGGGCATCGCTGCGGCAACGGGGGACTGGATCGGCTTTGCCGACCACGACGACTTGTTGCATCCGCAGGCTCTGGGAGTTTTTGCGCGATGGATAGCGGCGCGCCCGGAATTGAATTTCATCTACTCGAATGAAGTCAAACTTTCGGAAGACTCCCGGCAGCTGAGCGATTTCCTGTACAAACCCGGTTTTTGCGCATCGACCCTGCTGCGCCTGAACTATGTCGCCCACTTGACCCTCCTGCGTCGTGACTTGATCGACGCTGTTAAAACAACCGACGGCCGGTGGTTCCGTGGCGAATACGACGGTGTCGAGGATCATGAGTTTTTCCTCCGCGCCAGCAGGGCTCCCCGATTTCAACCGGACCATGTTCCTCTTTTCCTTTACTCCTGGCGTCGCATCGCCGGTTCAACGGCAGATACCCTGGAAGCGAAACCGTACGTCCGTGAGCGCGGAGTCAAGATGGTCCGTGAGCATCTTGACGCGCTCAAGCTGGAACCCCTGGATGTGGCCCCTGAAATGGGGCGCGAAGGTAACCGGGCTCTGCGCGTGAAGTTCGTGGACCCGAAAGCGAGCGCTGCGGCGCACATCCTGGTGGTCATCCCGTTCAAGGACGGCTGGGAATTGACTCGTGCTTGCCTGGAAAATCTTGAAGCGCAGACCACGCTCGCTGCCAGTGTCACGTGTGTCCTGGCCGACAACAATTCGCGGGATCCGTCCACGAGGCAGCGTTTGACGGCATGGTTGCAGGCCGGGAGGCGATTCAATTACCAGGTGATGGATTTTCCCGGCGCGTTCAATTTCGCGCGCATCAACAACGAGGCGGTCA
>CAWUNT010000271.1:0-3660 GCA_963923405.1 uncultured bacterium
AACCGAACGACAGTGTGTAGGACTTGCCGCCTGTGATGGTCATGGCGCCGTCAATAAGCTTGCCGCAACGGATCTTCGGTCCCTGAAGGTCTTGAAGTATGGCTACGGTGCGGCCTTCCTCCCGGGCAATCCGCCGGACGAGTTCAGCGTTCTTGCGATGTGTCTCGTGGTCACCGTGCGAGAAGTTGAGACGGGCGATGTTCAGGCCAGCGCGGATCAACTGGCGCAGGGTTTCCTCGTTGGAAGACGCGGGACCCAGTGTGCCGACGATCTTGGTGTGGCGCACGCCGGTGGTCGTATGACGGAACTCGGACAAGGCGCTCGCTTGCTGCGTCTGCAAAGACTGTTGCGCCATGAAAGATTCCACGTTTCGCCTCCTTGGTGCCGGACCGGGTTCGCGGGACAGGGTTGAGCCGGAGTTCTGTTGCGTCAGTTTTGCCTTTTTGCGTCTCAAAAACAATTAAATTTCAGTGGCTTGCCCGTTACCTGCCCAGACGGTGGCCGGCGGCCCGGCTATTTTTTTTCAAGCTTTGCAACGTGGAGCCGAAACCCAAGTGTAACCGCAGGGTTGGCGGTACCTGGTCGGGATCACCTCGGGGACAGGACGTTGGATCGTTTCCAGAAAAAAATGATCGGAGCCCGCATCGCGGACCGCTACCTGGTCACGGGAACCATCGGTTCCGGCGGGATGGGCCTTGTCCTGGCGGCGATCCCGTTTGAGGATCCGTCGCGTGAGGTGGCGATCAAAGTCATTCGCAGCAAGCGGATGGGGCCGGACGTACTCATGCGCTTCCAGAAGGAAGCGGCGCTCATGAGCCGCCTGCATCATCCGTGCATCATCTCCTTCCTCGAGCTCGGGCTGATGGATGCCGAGTCCGCGGGGTTCATGCAGGGCGGCAACCGCGATTCCCGCGGAGATTCGGGGAAACCGGATGGATCTATGGACGACGCGGGATCCCGCGCGCAGGAGGCGGCTGCCAACAGCCCATCCGGTTACTACATCGTCATGGAGCGAGCCAGTGGCCGCAACTTGAAGGAGCTCATCGGGCGCAACGGCCGCCAGAGCTTGCGATTCTTTTTCCAGCTGGGCATCCAGGTCGCGCAGGCGCTTGATTACACGCATCGCAAGAACATCGTTCACCGTGACATCAAGCCCCAGAACATCATTGTCGACAGGCCCTTTGGCGACTCTCGCGAGGTTCTGGTCAAGGTTCTCGACTTCGGCGTTGCCAGCCTCTCGGAAGCAGTTCTCTACACGGGTCGCGAACAAAATCCGGGGCGGCGTGCGGGCGATCTCGTCGATGAAATCGCCGGGACTCCTCTCTACATGGCGCCGGAATTGACGCGGATGATAGACGCTCCTGTGGATCATCGTGTCGACCTTTATTCCCTTGGTTGCGTACTGTACGAGGCTTTGAGCGGGCACACGCCATTTTCTGCCGATTCGCGCGAAAAACTTGAGAAGCTTCACGCGTTCGCCTCGCCGGAGCCCCTCAGTTCCCGTTGTCCGGACGTGCCTCCCTATGTCGAGGCCATCGTGCACAAGTTGTTGGCGAAGAACCCGGACCAACGTTACCAGTCCGCTTTCGGCTTGCAGGCGGACCTGACCCGGGCCAAGGCGCTGCATGAAGCGGGCAACGTTTTGCTCGACGCGTTGCCGCTTGGCCGTTATGACCAGATCGAGATCCTGTCCAAACCGATGAAGTTCAGCGGTCGGGCCGCGGAGATGGCTGCCCTCCAGCAAAATTACGAAGGGGTCGCGAGCGCCCAGGGTCGCAGCCGGATGACGGTCTTGAAGGGGCCGGCGGGATCAGGAAAGTCCCGTATCATCGGTGAATTCCGGGATGAACTCGTCAAGCGCCAGATCCGCTTTGTGTCGGGGCGCTTCTCGAGTCACGAATCAGCCTTGCCATTCAACGCGCTCGCGAACGCGTTCAATGAATACCTGTTGCGCCTGTCCCGGTCGAAGTCGGCAGAGGCGGCGGAGTTCCAGGAAAAGGTGAAGACGCTTCTCGGGCCTCTGGCCCATCAAGTGGCCCAGGTCGTGCCGGGGTTGCTGCCTTTTGTCGCGGACATTCCCGAGCCTGAAGTCATGTTCGGTCCTGATGAGGAAGGTTTCAAGGCATTCGCGAAGGTGTTCAGCGACTTCACGCGTTGCCTCGCGTCAGACGCGACTCCTTTTGTTTTCATTTTTGACGACCTGCAGTGGGCCGACGACAAGAGCGTGCGGTTGATTGACCAGTTTTTCTCGAACGCGAATTCGCAGCGCTTCCTGCTGATTGTGTCTGTACGTTCGGGCAGCGTGGCTCCCGGCAGTGAAGTTGAGGCATTCCTCAACCGGTTCTCGCGCCTGAAACGGCGTTACATGGAAGTCGAGGTGAATCCGGTCAACCGGCCATCGCTGGCTTCGCTCGTGGAAGCCACGCTTGGCACGGGTTTTCTGGGTGACCCGAAAGTCGAGGCGCGGTTCCTTGACTGGCTGTACGCGCGGACGGGTGGCAACCTGTTGCACATTTCGGAACTGTTGCGCGTCCTGGTCGCCAACGGACATTTGCGCATGGCAAGGGGTGGGGTTTGGTCCATCGACCTCGAACGCCTCGCGAACGATCCGCCAAAAGTCGACTCGGTGGATCTTGTCCTTGGCAGGTTGCAGGAATTCAAGGAATCGGACCGGCGTGTCCTTGAGGCCGCCGCGGTCGCCGGCATGACATTCCAGTTCGAAATCCTGCGCGGGGAAGGTGACGGAGAGCCGGGGACGGTTCTTGTTCAGGCACTACAGCGCGCCGTCGACGAGGGTATCATCGTCCGCGGTTCAGGCGACGAGGAAAACAAGTCCCTTGGAAAGACTTACGCGTTCGTGCACTCACGCGCGCGTGAGGACATTTACGCGTCAATTCCCGCCCAGCGACGCGCGGAGTTGCACTTGGCGATCGCCCGGCGGATTGAGGCGGCAGTAAAGGCGCCGTCCGGGAAAATGATCTTCGCGTTGGCGCAACACTTCAACCGGGCCCTGGATGGCAGCGCCGAGATCGCGGGCGACGAATCCCAGATCCGGGAGCTGATGCGGAAGGCGATCAAGTACAACCTGAGCGCGGGTGAGTCGGCCCTGCACTCGAATTCCTGGCAAACGGCGGAGACGTATTTCAAGAGCGCGGACCGCATCATGCATCGTGCGGGGGCTGGCGCTTTCGAGATGGGTGAGCAGTTGCGTGTCGCGGAAGTGCTTGCGGACCTGGCCGCGGCGCAAAGGCGCACATCGGAGGCGATGCGCCGGTATCGTTCCCTGATGGCCAAGTCCATGCCAGACGGGAACCGGATCTCACTGGCGATCAAGGTGATCCGTTTTTACGGATCTCTCGGTGTTTTCTCGGAGTCGCTCAAGTTGGCCGAGGATTCCCTCGCGCGGATCGGGTTGGCGCTGGCCCCGGTGACCATCTGGAACCGTGTGAAGGCTTTCGCCAGGTTCTGGCTCGATGGCAATATCGGCGACCGGCGCTGGAGCAGGTCGTGGAAGATGCTGCGGCAGGCTATTGGCAACAAACAAAACGGCCATGACAAGGCTCCGGCGGTTGAGATCCTGCGCAGCGCGTCCCACGTCCTCATGTACCGCGACCGGAAGCGTGCTTTCATGGCGCACGACCAGGCATACTCCGCCGCGCT